>JBIKUM010000143.1:0-7576 GCA_044347585.1 Terrimicrobiaceae bacterium | reverse complement strand
GGTTGCTTCTGGCCAATGGATACGATCCCAACGGCGATGGCGACTCCCCGCTGAGCGAAGCCGTCCGCTCCCGAAACCACACGATGGTCGGTCTCTTGCTGAAATATGTTACCGACCCGAAAGGCATAAAATGGAACAATCATTGTCACGGTTTGTTACGCCGGTTGAACTTGGAAAGTGCATGAAAAAGGAAACTATTTCACTTGAAACTTGAAGGTGCGTTGATCCGCATTTCAAGAACTTTGAGGCCATCAAGAATTTCACTCCAAGGTGGCGGTTCACAGAAAAACATATCTCGCATTTGGGCGTAATCGCGGGCCAGAATTTCGGAGCGCTCCTTTTGCGGCATAAGACAAAAAGTTCCCGGAACCGCTGTTTCTGTGTGAGCCCATACAGCCGGATAAAACACCTGCTTGTGAGCGATAACGCGGGCACGCAGGTCATCCCGATGCAGGGCGCTGTTTGCGCTTTCGGTTTGAGCCAAAGCGGCCACATCCGCATAGTGACGGGAATAGCGGTCCGGTATCATTTTTTCCAACGGTCGGTGTGCCTCTGCATGCAGTATGGAGGCTTTCTCCCAAAATGTTCTTTCGATGGAGAGCACGGGAACCTCGATTCTTTCATCAATCAATTTCCCGGGAAATGCCTCTGCGACGTATGGTGTCACGAGCCCATTGCTGACCGGCCAACGATCGGAGCGTGCCCCACACTCAATTTTTACAATGCGTTTGATGTAGTGGGTTGCTTTCGTTTCAAAGACTGTCGGATAGGCAAACAAGAGAGTCTGCGCGTCATTCGGGTCTTGCTCCAGCGACCAAGGCCCTCTCATTTGCTCCTCCATTGGTCTGCGTAGTGATGGCATGACTTCGCCTTGCAAACGCGTTGCACATGCTTCTGAAAGCTAAGCGAGTAAACGCTTGCGTTGTTTTCCCTTTGCTTGTTCAGGATCTCGTTCGCCAGAAAATCCAAGCCATTCTCGGCTCAGGGAGATGTCTATATCCTCGGAAAACCGTTGGATGACACGCCATACTTACGAGAGCGATGTGCCTCCTTTAAAAATGAAATGATCTTTCGCTTCTGGCAGCTCAAAAAGGTGCCGCAGTGTCCAACATACCCAGAAATCCTTTTCGATCATTTCGGCCACCATGCCAGTGTTCCTCTGCGCTTCGAGGAACAGCGCTTTGCGATCAGGGTCGCTCAAGCCAACGACTGTTTGTTCATTCATTTCTTTGCAACCTCCAGGAATACCGGACGCATCCACGCCGGAACATAACGCAAATCCTCAAGCAACTCCTGCTTGGCTTCCGCTGAAAGCGCATGCTGGAGTTGACGGATTTTGTCTGGATTTATCTGCTTTTTCCCAAGACTCCTCAAGGCTTCGGCTACCCGCCCACTGGCCCGCCGTGCCAAGGCAACCATCTTCGAGGAGCGACGCTGCAAGCGAGCGCTCCCGCTCCCTCCGAGCGAAACCACGCGTGAGCGACCAGATACCCCATAACTTGAGCGGGCCGGCACTTGGGTGCTTAGTCCCAGCGAATTGGCAGACTCGGCACCGGATGGCAGAAGGGTTAATCCGTCGCGGCGCGCGATGGCCGCAAGAACAGCGTCAGACCCGGCTCCAATGGTGCCAAGAATGGGATGCGGTCTCGGTATTTCATACACGCCCCGTCGAACCCGCCGGATCATGCCTGCCTTGACCAGACGGCTCAAAACCATCCCGACCGACCGTAGATCTCCGATATCAGCGAAATCCGATGGAGTAAACGCCCCACCCCACCGACGTT
Organism: Terrimicrobiaceae bacterium; assembly: GCA_044347585.1. Lineage (GTDB taxonomy): Bacteria > Verrucomicrobiota > Verrucomicrobiia > Chthoniobacterales > Terrimicrobiaceae > UBA967. The sequence goes on along the minus strand of JBIKUM010000143.1, from coordinate 5,792 downwards.
TCGCCATCCGGACGCGCCCAAGGACCAAATCCGAGGTTTTTCCATAAGCAGTAACTCGACTCATAATGTTGAAAATATGCGCTTATTATTTCAACATGTCAACACGTCGCTAAAAACCTATGTGGAGGCCCGTATTTTGACTATGAGGTCGACATCGATTTCAGCGGAGTCATTGGGAGAAAATTCTCCACTGCAATTCCTTGCCGGTTGAAAGCTTTTGCAATCATGAGAAAAAGGTCTGTTTGCAACGGGCATGCGCACACGCGCCAGACTGTCCTGCTTGAGAATTTCCCCGCTGATAACAACGATGCTGTAGATGTCATAGCCTCCAGACTACGACACCTCCACTACCTACGGCAGGTGGTGCTCGGCGCAACGCTTACATTTTGTTTTGAAATGCCTTCCGTGCTTGAAATTTGGGTCAAGCCGGAGGTTGACCCTCCAAGGGGCGAGCGCGCTGCCGCGCGGGTGTCGTTTCGATCGTGCTCCCTGTTCTCCGAGCATTTCAGGCTCAGTGAGAGGCAATGTTTGATCGCAAAGCGCAGGGGGGGGGGAGAGAAAGTTTTAAGTATCGGCCCGGTGTGGATCGGGCGGTTTTTGGGCGAGATGGTATCTGGGAGTAGTTCGGCGGATTCCGAGGAGAAATTTGGGCCATGCGGGACGATGGCCCTCCCGGTTTTTGGCTCGGCGGAAGAGGTAAATCGTGCCGCCGAGGAGGAGGATCACGCCGGTGAGGTAGGTTTCGGGTTCGGGGACGGCTATGATTTCGCGATTGTAGTTTCCACTTGTGATTTGAAATGCGTTTGCAATGAAGCTGCTTTGCTCGATGCCGCTATAGAAGTTGATTTGTTGCAGTTGAGAGGGGCTGAGAGGGGTGGTGGTTGCGTTTCCGATGACCACCTGGTCCAAGCCACCGCCGGGGTTGCCGCTGTATTGAGTATTTCCGGTCCAGTTGTAGATGGAGAGGAGGGCGTTGGGATTGTTCCAGTTGATGTTTGTAAAGCGGAGGAGCACGCCATTGGTGCTTGTGCCGAGGTCGATGGTGGAATTGGCGCTGAGGGTGAGCGCTCCCACATAGCCGTCGTAGCCTGCTGCTCCGAAGGCCAGGGTGCCGCCGTTGAGCTCGATGTCGGTATTGGTTCCGATGGCGTCATCCGCCGTGACGAGGAAGGATCCACCGCTGTTCAGGACGACTTGGGAGGTGTTGGCGAGTGCGTTGGCAGTGGCGGCTTGGAGCGTGCCGCTGTCGACCGTGGTGGTGCCGGTGTAGGTATTCGAGCCATTTACCGTGAGAGTGCCGCTGCCGGTTTTCACAAGGTTGGCTCCGCTGATGGCTCCTGAGAAGGTGGTGTTGGTGGTTTGGTTGACTGTGAGGGTTTGAGCGGATGCGATGACGACATTGCCGCCGCTGGCACCGCCGCCGCTCAGAGAACCAATCGTTTCGCTGGTGGATACACTCAGGACTGCTCCAGTGGTGTTTGCGAGTGTCACGGCGCCATTATCGGCAAGAGCTGTTCCACTGGTGATGGTCAGGTTGCCGGCACTGACGGTCGTAGTGCCAGTGTAAGAGTTCGCGCCAGAGAGAACGAGGGTGCCTGCGCCGGATTTGGTCAGGTTGCCCGAGCCGCCGATTGATCCCGAGACGGTTATCGTGCTATTGGCATTATTCAATGTGCTGGAAGTGCCGGCAGTGAGGGTGATGTTGTTTGTGATACTCCGAGCAGTGCTTCCCGCGTAGTTGAGCGTGCCGCCGCCGAGGGTGATATTGCCCATTCCAAGGGCCGCGGTTGTTGCCGTGGAATTATAGCTGAATGTGCCTCCGTTGACCGTCAAGCCACCTGAATAGCCAGTATTTGACTCAGAGAGCAAAGAAAAATCCAGCGTGCCATTGCCGGTTTTCACCAGAGCCAATTTGCCTAAGGTATCGCGGTATAGAATACCATTGCTGTTGCAATTGACACCGTCGGCGATATTGAAAGTCAGCGTGCCGGTCCCACTGCCTGCGTTTTCGATGACACCAGAACCACCATACGAGAGGTTGGTGATGGTTTGATTGGTGCCATTGAGTTGGAGTCGAGCGGTGCCTGCCGCGTTGTAGATGAGTGCACCATTGCCGAGGGCATTGTCGGCTCCCATGATGATGTCACCAGCCACTGCTATGGTCGTTCCGCCCGTATAGCTGTTGTTGCCAGAGAGGGTCACTGTGCCACCGCGTTTCAAGACGCCGCCGCTGCCGGTGATGATATTGGAGATGGTTATCGCATTACTGCGGTTGATCACCAGCGTGCCGTTATTGGTGATGGCGCTGGTGGAAGGAATGCTGCCTGTTGTGCCGCCTGCGCCGATTTGGAGTGTTCCAGCATTGATGGTGGTGGCGCCAGTGTAGGTGTTATTGGCGGAGAGGGTGAGCGTGCCCGATCCGTTCTTGGTCAGAGCGCCGCCGCTGCTGGTGAGCGCGGAGGCGTAGATCACATCGTTGCCATTGGTGTCGATGTTGTAAGCTTGGCTGGCGGCTGTGCTAAAGCGACTGGAGAGGTCGGTCGTGATGCCTGTGCCGTATTGCAGTGTGCCGCCACCGAGGCTGATCGTGCCGCTGGTGCCGAGTGCGTTGGCATGGCCGATTTGCAGCATGCCTGCCGAGAGGGTTGAGCCGCCGGTGTAGGTATTGTTCCCAGAGAGGGTCGCGTTGCCGCTCGTGAGTGTGAAGGTGGTGCCTGTGCCGGCAATGGTGGCGCCGGCGGTTTGGTTGAGCGCCCCTCCATTCACCGTCACGCTGGAGTTGTTCAAGCCTCCTAAGAGGGCCAGAGTGCCGGCGTTGAGCGTGGTGGTGCCGGTGTAGGTGTTGTTGTTACTGAGCGTGAGGGTGCTGGCGCTGTTGTTTTGCGTGAGCGCGCCGGTGCCGGAGATGATGCCCGAGAAGGTCTGGTCGTTGGCGCCCGAGTAGAGAAATGTGCCGTTGTTGATGATGTTTTGCGAATAGTTGCCGCCGCCGAGTTGGCCAGTCGAGGCGATTTCGAGTGTGCCGGAGTTGACCGTGGTGGCGCCGGTGTAGGTGTTGTTACCGCTGAGCGTAAGCCTGCTGGCGCTGTTGTTTTGAGTGAGCGAGCCTGTGCCAGAGATAATGCCCGAGAGGGTCTGGTCGTTGGCGCCCGAGTAGAGGAATGTGCCGTTGTTGGTGATGTTTTGCGAATAGTTGCCGCCACCAAGTCGGCCTCAATTACAGTGATCATGCGAAGGAAAGCGGCATGGCCGTCCCCGCCGAACCCATCATTTTCTTCAAATCCACTACCGCCCTCACCGGCCCGAACGATGGACTCGTTATTCCCGCCGGATCGGAAAAAACCGACTGGGAAGTCGAACTGGCCGTGGTGATCGGAAAAACCGCCCGCTCTGTTTCCGAGTCCGATGCCATGGCTCATGTCGCCGGCTACATCCTCCACAACGACTACAGCGAACGCGCCTGGCAACTCGAACGCGGCGGCCAATGGGTGAAAGGAAAAAGCGCCGATACCTTCGCGCCACTCGGGCCTTGGCTCGCCACCAAGGATGAAATCCCCGACCCGCACTCACTGCGCCTCTGGCTCAAGGTCAATGGCGAAATCAAACAAGACGGCACCACAGCCAATCTCATTTTCAAAATCCCCCACCTCGTCAGCTATCTCAGCGGATTCATGACCCTACTGCCCGGCGATGTCATTTCCACCGGCACCCCTGCCGGAGTCGGTCTCGGATTCAATCCGCCACAATACCTCAAAGCCGGAGACATCATCGAACTCGGCATCGAGGGCCTCGGAACCCAAAAGCAAATCGCTTCCTAAGAGGAACAGAGTTTTCAGCAAAGTTCGAGTGGGGTGGAAGGCGCGCGAGGGCTTTAGCCTTCACTGTTGGCCGCAGTTTGAAGAAACCAGCCTTCAATCCTCTTCAGATCCGAGTTCGATATCCTCGTTCGAGTCCCGCCAGTGTTCTTTAGGAAGACTGAGCTCAAAGAGCGGATGAAATTGAGCGCCTTCTTTTCTGAACGGCTCGCCTGGTAGCGGGAGGATCGCTTGGAGTTCGGTTTGAAGGCCTTTTTTTCAGGCGCGTTTCCCATGGCTTGCGCCTGCAACAGCCAGTGTTTATTATGCCAAGCATGCGCTACTTGGATCCAAAAAACGACCTCACCTTTAAGAAGGTTTTTGGTCAGCATCCGCACCTCCTCAAGAGCTTTCTCAACGCGCTGCTGCCCTTGGAGCCTGACGCCCAGATCGAGGAACTTGAGTATCTTCCCAGCGAGTTGGTCCCCGAAGTCCCGGAGACACGAAACAGCATCGTGGATGTTCGCTGCGTGGATCAAAAAAAACGCCAATTCATCGTTGAGATGCAGATGCTTTGGACCGATAGCTTCATGAACCGGGTTCTCTTTAACGCCTCAAAGGCTTATGTGAAGCAGCTGAAAATCGGTCAGGAATACCACCTACTTCAACCTGTCTATTCGCTCAACCTCGTCGACGATACCTTCATCAAAGACAGTCCGGAGTGGTATCACCACTACCGGATTGTTCACGCCCTCGATACAGGCCGCCAGATCGAGGGGTTGGAATTCATCTTCGTCGAGTTGCCAAAGTTTCGCCCGCAAACGATACCCGAAAAGCGCCTACAAGTGCTCTGGCTGCGGTATCTCACGGAAGTAGGTGAGAAGTCTGCGGAGGTTTCCAGCGACCTGCTCGCACAGCAGGAAGTGCGCGAGGCCGTAGAATATGTAAAGGAATCGGGATTCAGTGAGGGAGAGCTGGCCACCTATGACAAATACTGGGACGGCGTGAGCGTCGAGCGCACACGCCTCGCCGACGCCCTCGCCGAAGGCGAAGCAAAGGGACGTGCCGAAGGACATGCCGAGGGACATGCCGAAGGCGAAGCGAAAGGACATGCCGAAGGACGTGCCGAAGGCGAAGCAAAGGGACGCGCCGAGGGCGAGCTACTCGGAAAACAAAAAGTGGCCCTAAAAATGTTGCGTAAGGGACTCGGACTAGAAGAAGTCTCGGCTATTACTGAGATCGATGCGGAAGATGTTCTCCGGCTTTCGAGACTTCTCCAAGAGTTCGGCCCGGCTGCCGAAGATCATTGCGCCCGCTGAGAATCGGAAAAATTCAAATGCGTCGAGAGCCTCAGCCGCAGAGCGGCGTCTCCTGTTTTCTACAAAATGCTCTGCCGAGTTTCAGCTCTTCTTTAACCTCTCCTTGACCACATCCCCCAGATACTTCTGAACAGTCCGCTTCATGGGACGGGCTCCAAGAGCCTTGTTGATTCCCTTACGGATGAGCATCTCAACGGTTTCCTCATCCACAATCAGTTCGATCCCCATCTTTCGGTAACGCTCGATCTCTTCCCCAATCACGATCAAGGCAATCTCCCTTTGGGTATCCGGGGTCAGAGGCCTAAAGACGATCTTCTCATCGAACCTCCCGATCAATTCCGGCCTGAAGTGCCGGTGTAACTCCGCAAGAACAGCCCAATGCCCGCCACCTCCCCCAGTGGCCGAATGTGGATCGCGCTCAGGTTGTGCCGGGACTTTTCAACAGCCCCCATGGAGCGGCATGGGGACATGATGGTTAAATTTATGTCGTCGAATGGATTAAATACGGGCGTGTAACGCGTTTGGATTCCCCTCCTCGTTTTTTGCCATCGGCAAGTGCGTAACAACGGCCTTGAAGAAATATCCCGGCAAATCGAAAAGCTCCTTCCCAACTGCGCGTTACCCCTTTTGATCCTTGCAGAGGCGAATAAAGATCCGACGGGCGCGCGATTTCATGCGA
>JBIKUM010000142.1:0-7588 GCA_044347585.1 Terrimicrobiaceae bacterium | reverse complement strand
GAGCGCACACGCAACATTGGTATCGCCGCCCACATCGACGCGGGCAAAACCACACTTACAGAGCGTATCCTGTTCTACACGGGAATGATCCACAAGATCGGCGAAGTGCACGAGGGCACAACGGTCACCGACTGGATGGAGCAAGAGCGTGAGCGTGGTATCACGATCACTTCTGCCGCTACCACCTGCTCGTGGATGCAGCGCGCCGAGGAAGGCATCTATAAGGCATACGAAGGCATCAAGATGCGCGTCAACATTATCGACACTCCCGGCCACGTGGACTTCACGGCCGAAGTCGAGCGCTCACTCCGCGTTCTCGACGGTGCCATCGCTGTGTTCTGCGGCGTGGCAGGCGTGCAGCCTCAATCCGAAACCGTTTGGCGCCAAGCCACCAAATATGGTGTGCCCCGCATCGCCTTCGTGAACAAAATGGACCGCACCGGCGCGGACTTCGACAATGCCGTGAACTCCATGCGCCAGAAACTCGGCGCCAACGCCTGGCCGATCCTTATCCCGCTTGGCAAGGAAGATTACCTCAAAGGCCAAATCGACGTCATCAACCAGAAAGTCGTCATTTACCATGACAACGACGCAATGGGTTCGACCTACACCGTCGAAGAAATTCCAGAAGATCTCAAAGACCTCGCCCAAGGCGCCTACGAGGATCTCGTCTCGCAAATGTGCGACCTCGACGAGGAAATCGGCATGCTCTTCCTCGAAGAAAAACCCATCAGCATCCAGCAACTCAAGGCAGCCATCCGTCGCCAGACCATCGCCAACAAGTTTGTGCCCGTCGCCGGTGGATCCGCCTTCAAAAACAAAGGCGTTCAATACCTCGTTGACGCCGTGGTGGACTACCTTCCCGGCCCTCTCGACATTGCAGCCGCCAAGGGTCAAAACCCTGACAACGGTGAACCCATGGAAGCCGTTTCGGACGACAACGCGAAGTTCTGCTCGCTCGCTTTCAAACTCTGGAGCGATCCCTTCGTTGGTAAACTCGTTTTCTTCCGCGTTTACTCCGGCAAGCTCTCCAAAGGCGACACCGTTTACAACCCACGCACCAACAAGCGCGAGCGCATCAGCCGCCTCATTCAGATTCAGGCCGACAAGCGCGAAGATATCGACACCTGCTACTCGGGTGATATCGCCGCCATCGTGGGTATCAAAAACATCACCACCGGTGACACGCTCTGCGACGAGGATCATCCAATCCTGCTCGAGCCACCATCGTTCCCTGATCCCGTGATCTCGATGGCGGTCGAACCAAAGACCAAGCAAGACCAAGAAAAAATGGGCAACGCCCTGCAGCGTCTTGCCGAAGAAGATCCGACCTTCCGCGTATTCACAAACGAGGAAACCGGCCAAACAATCATCGCCGGCATGGGCGAACTCCACCTCGAAATCATTCGCGACCGCATGATGCGCGAGTTCAAGGTTGAAGCCAACTCCGGCAAGCCACAGATCGCCTACAAGGAGACCATCCTCAACGAGTCCGAAGGCGAAGGCAAACTCGTCAAGCAGTCCGGCGGCCGCGGTCAATACGGCCATGTCGTCTGCAAAGTCCGCCCGAACGAGCGCGGCAAAGGTCTCACGATCGATAACAAAGTCGTCGGCGGCACCATTCCGAAAGAATACATTCCCGCTGTCGAAAAAGGCTTCAAAGAAGCCATCCTCAATGGCGTCGTCGCTGGCTACCCCGTCATCGATGTGCATGTGGACATCACGGACGGTTCCTACCACGATGTGGACTCGAACGAAATGGCGTTCAAGATGGCTGCCATTTTCGCGCTCAAGGACGGCTTGAAAAAAGCCAAGCCAATCTTGCTTGAGCCGGTCATGAAAGTCGAAAATGTGACTCCGGACGAGTTCCAAGGCGACATCATGGGTGACCTCAACCGCCGCCGCGCCCGCATCCAAGGCATGGAAACCAAAGGCAACCTCTGCACGATCAACGCCGAGGTTCCTCTTGCCGAAATGTTCGGATACGCCACGGCGATCCGCTCGCTCTCCAAAGGCCGCTCGTCCTACTCGATGGAGCCTTCCCACTTTGAGGAAGTCCCATCCCAGGTCAAAGCCGCCATCCTCGAGCAGAAAGCCTAAGCAGACTCAAAACCATTACAAAAAAGGCGGGGCAGCAATGCCCCGCCTTTTTTTGTGGTCCCGGCGCCACCGGCGCTCATAGAGACGCCGCTACAACAACCGCGCGGCAGCGCGCTCCTGTATGAAAGGTAGGGTCGGCGCGCCGCCGCTGACCCATTTGCGTGGCGGAGCCACCATTACATCCAGCAGAAACGCCGCCAGGGCGGCTGAATCTTGGGACGCCGACGGCGCGGCATCCCTACCCTGGATTACGAAGCGCGCGACTGGGCGTGATTCCCGAGACCTTTCGCTACCCTTCTTCGCCAGGGACAAAAGATGCCAGCGGCTTGACCGGGGAGGTATTAAGCGCCTTGACGCGTTCGTGGATACCAGGGGCGATTTCGGGTTGGCGGGTGTAAGCCATGGCGAGCATTTCCAATTTGGCATCGAGGTTGTCGACCATGTTGAGAGCGATGGCTTCGGGCGTCTTGGGCTCGACGGGGGACCCGTATTGGAGTTCCCCGTGATGCGAGGCGATGAGGTGGAGGAGGTGCAGGCGCACATCTTCCGAGGCAGGCTCAATGCCGCGCCAAGTCTCAAGCGGCAGCTTGCGCCAAAGGGCATTGACGACTTCGATGCCGATGCTGATGTGCCCGAGAAGTTCGCCTCGCAGTTCGCGTGGGATTTCAAACCCTGCTTCCGGTGGACACATTTCCCAGAGTTTGCCGCAGTCGTGAAAAAGCACACCGGCGAGCAGCAGATCGCGATTGAGAACAGGATAGGCGCTGCAAACCGCCGATGCGGAGCGCATCATCTGACCCGTGTGGCGAAGCAGGCCGCCACGGTGGGCGTGGTGGTTGTGCCGCGCAGCGGAGGCCCGTTGAAAACGCAGGCCGAACTCCTGAAGAAACAACTCGCAGAGACCGCGCAGACGCGGATCCCGCATGGTTCGCACCAGATCCCCGACATCGGCAAAATCCTTTTCCAACGCTGCCGTCTCCTCCTCGCCGCCAACGAAAAGTTCCGCCGTCTCCTGCGGATTCAGCGCCCGCAACCGCCAGCGGCGGGCATCGAGGCCGAAGCCGCCATTCACTGCAAACTCGCCTTCAACCTCCACGCACTCGCCACGCGCGAGTTCTTGGCAGGCCGCGAAGGCATCCGTGTCCGACCATGCCCGAAGCGTAAGAACATCGCCAGCGTCGCGGACCTTCATTTCCCAATACGGCTTCCCATTTGAGGATTCTTTTTTGGTGAGTTCATCGACCTGCCCGTGCAGGCGTGCGGCGAGGGAAATGCCACGGCACTCGGTGCGGAGTTGGGTGATGGTTTTGCGGGCGGGATCGTTCATGGCAATTCCTCAATGACTTTCTGGCAGCGCACCATCGCCTGCGCGGCAGAGGATACCGGTCGCCTTGTGGCGTGTTTGCGCGGCGTAGGCGGTCTCGACCGCGACGCGCACCGCCTCGGCAGCTTCGATCTCAACAAGCGCCACGATGGCCCCGCCGAATCCTCCGCCGGTGAGCCGTGCGCCGAGACAACCCGACTGGGCAGTGGCCAGGCTGACGAGCAGATCAAGTTCCGGCGTGCTGTTTTCAAAATTCTCCATCGAGCTGCGGTGGGAGGCCGACATGAGAGGGCCCAGCGCCTCGGCGCGACCCGCGCTCAGGGCCTCGCGAGCGAGAAGAACGCGTTCATTTTCCCCTACCACATGGCGGGCGCGGCGTTTGGCCAAGGCAGGCATTTCGGCCGCCTCGAGTTGCGCGCTGGTGGCATCTCTCAATGCCGACACGCCCAGGCAGCGGGCAGCTTCGAAGCACTGTTCGCGCCGTTCGTTATATTCACCGCCGGTGAGCGCATGCTTCACGCCGGAGTTGATAATGAGCAGGCCGAGGTGGGATGGAAATGGCACGGCATCCACCGATTCGCTGCGGCAGTCGAGATAAACGAGATGGTCTTTTTTTCCAAAAACCGAAGACGCCTGATCGAGAAGGCCGCAATTCACGCCGACGAATTCATTTTCCGCACGGCGGCAGAGCTTAGCCAGATCGAGACGGGAGATTTGAAACGGGTAGAGGCGCGTGAGAAGCACAGCCGTCGCCACCTCCAAGGCGGCGGAACTTGAAAGCCCCGCGCCTGCAGGAAGCGTGGATTCGTAGGATGCCTCGAATCCACCGGCTTCGGCTCCCGCACGGCCGAGCATCTCGGCGACGCCCAGCGGGTAGTCGATCCACTCACCGGTTTTTTTCAGGCCAGCGGCGCGTTGGATTTTTCCCTCATGGCGAACACCCGAGCTGGAGAGACGGATCTCGCCATTCTCAAGCCGACTGCCGGTGGCGGTGATGCCAAGTTGCAAGGCGGCGGAAAGAACGACGCCGCCATTGTAATCCGTGTGGTTTCCGAGGATCTCGACGCGGCCGGGAGCGAATGCTGTCACTTGGGTCATAGACCCCGCATGATCAACACCGGATAGGCACTTGCCAAGGGGCAATTCCATGGCAGGATGAGGCTGAAGGAGTCCACTACCATGTCAGAAACACTTGATAACAACATCGTGAGCAAAAAACTCGAAAGCAGCAGCGAACACGCCAAAAAAGCCCTAGACGCGGCTACAGAAGCCGGACGCAATGTGGGTGACACCGCAAAGAAACAAGCCAAGGCCGCCTACGAAACCGGCCGCGAGCACCTCGGCGAAGCCGCCAAAGACCTCGGCGAAGCCGCCAGCGCGACATACGACAATGTCCGCGACCGCGCCAACTCGCTCTACTCGGATGCCTACGACCGCGCCCACGACTACCAGACCGAAGCCGAGAGCTACATCCGCGAGAATCCGCTCCAGGCCGTGGCTATCGCAGCCGGCGTAGGCTTTGTCCTCGGAGTGCTCCTTCGTCGATAAGACATTTTGGACACAAAAGGCACGGTTGGAGCTCCGCGAGGTTTGATGGCGGAGCTTCTGAGCCTGGTGGGTTCTTTTGGCCGCTATGCGCAGGCCATGGGAGCCCTTGCAGGCGAGGAATCGCGGGAGGCGGCCGCTTTAGGCGTTCGACTTCTTGTGATGTTGCTGGCGGCTCTGTTTTTTGCAGCATTCGGCTACATCCTTCTCATCTTCGCGGTGGCATTCTTTGCGGCCTTTGTGCTGGGCATTTCCTGGCTTTGGATTTTAGGCGGTTTCACCGCATTGCACGCACTGCTGGCCTACCTCTGCGCCCGCCATGTGAAAGTCCACAGCCGCACGCCGATTTTTGAGGAAACCCGCCGCGAGATGGCCCGCGATTTGGAATCCCTCCGCAAAAGCTCCGCGCCATGACCAGCAAACAGGAAATCCTCGAAGAACTCCGCCGCAGCCGTGTGGCCATAGCGCGTGACACAGCCTCCATCGCCGAGGAACTCGACATCGTCTCGAAAATCCGGCGCTCGGTGAAGACCCGACCGCTCGCGTGGCTGGGAAGTGCCGCCGCACTTGGCTACATTATTGCCGGTCCGAAGACGCGTAAGGCGCCGAAAACCGTTTCCGGCAAAAAAGGAGTGAAACTTGACAAGCCCGAGCCTGCCCGCAGTGGCTGGCAGAGCTTTTTTAGTGCGCTTTTCAATCTGGCAAAATTCCTCCTCCCGCTGTTCCGCCCCGCCCTCTCGGCCTACGCCGCGCAACGCCTGGGCGAGCTGTCTTCGCGATTCCCACGCTGATTTTTTCCTATGCACGATCCACGCTGTGACCAACTGGCCGATGTCTTGACGCGGCATTCCACCAAACTCCAACCCGGCGAAAATGTGCTCATCGACATTTTCGACGCGCCGGAGGAGATCGCCATCGCACTCATCCGCGCCACCCGCGCCTGCGGAGCCGTTCCTTTCGTGCAAAACCACCACGCGCGCATCAGCCGCGAAATGGCTCTCGGGGCCGAAGCTGAGCAACTCGAGGTGACCCGCTCGGTGGAACTCGCCCGCATGAAAAAAATGCAGGCCTACATCGCCGTGCGTGGCAGCCACAACATCACCGAGATGTCCGATGTGCCGGATGAAAAAATGCGTCTCATTTCCGGCGCCATGCGCCCTGTCATGGACTGGCGCATCAACAAGACAAAGTGGGTCGTCCTCCGCTGGCCAACGGCCGCCATGGCCCAGCAGGCACAGATGAGCACGCCAGCGTTCGAGGATTTTTACTTCAAGGTCTGCACGCTCGACTACGGCCGCATGGCTCCCGGCATGGCAGCACTCAAGGAACTCATGGACCGCACGGACAAAGTCCACCTCAAGGGCCCCGGCACTGACCTCCGATTCTCAATTAAAAACATTGGCTCAGTGACCTGCGGCGGCGACCGCAACATCCCCGATGGCGAGGTTTTTTCCTGCCCTGTAAAGAAGAGCGTCGAGGGTCATGTGACCTTCAATGTCCCGAGCATTTATCAGGGCCACGCCTTTGACAATGTGCGCCTGGAATTCTCCGAAGGTCGCGTGGAAAACGCCACGGCGAACAACACCGCCGCCCTGAACCGCATCCTCGATAGCGACGCGGGGGCCCGCTACATCGGCGAGTTCGCGCTGGGATTCAATCCGCACATCCTCCACCCGATGCGCGACATCCTCTTCGACGAAAAAATTTCCGGCTCCTTCCATTTCACGCCCGGCCAAGCCTACAAAACAGCAGGAAACGGCAACACCAGCCGCATCCACTGGGACATGGTCTGCATCCAACGCCCAGACTACGGCGGCGGCGAGGTGTGGTTCGACGGCAAACTCATCCGCAAAGACGGCCTCTTCACCCTCCCGGCCCTCAAAAAACTCAACCCCGACTATTTGCTGGGAGCGAAACATTAATTCGAGTGCCAAGGATTTTCGGTTGATGCCCCCATCCCCCGTCCGATAGCCTGCCAATCTTTCCTTATGGAACAATCCATCGCCCTGCGCGAACTCCAAGTCGAACGCAAGCACATCATCATCGAGCTTCGCGAGAATGACCGCGGCCGCTTCCTCAAAATCACCGAGGAAGCCCACGGGCGCAGGAACTCCGTTATTATTCCAAGCACCGGCCTCGACGAGTTCGAAGCCTGCCTCGACGAAGTCCTCACCGAGGGCGAGGAAACGGAATAAAAAAAAACGCTTCGATCCATGAACATCCTTGTCACCGGAGGCTGCGGATTTATCGGCAGCAACTTCATCCGCCAGCGTCTCACCGAGGCCGCCTCGCCACTCAGCAAACTCGTCAATCTCGACATCCTCACCTACGCTGGCAACCCCGCCAACTTGGCCGACCTCGCCGCCGACCCGCGCTATGTTTTTCAAAAAGGCGACATCGGCGATGAAGCCCTTGTCGCCAGTTTGCTAGAGGAGCATGACATCGACGCCATCCTAAATTTCGCGGCCGAGTCGCATGTGGACCGCTCGATCGACTCCCCCGAGCCATTCATACAGACCAATGTCACCGGCACACTTCGCCTCCTGAATGCCGCCCGTCGCCACTGGAGCCAACTGACGGATGGGCGCCGCGAGAAGTTCCGCTTTCTGCATGTCTCGA
>JBIKUM010000165.1:0-6974 GCA_044347585.1 Terrimicrobiaceae bacterium | reverse complement strand
TTGGGCGTTGCGAAGTGTTCAAGGCGACCGAGCTATGAAAAACAACTTACTTTTTTATTCAGCCCTTGCCACGCTCTTGGCGACCTGCGGGCATCCCACCGAGGCCAGGAGCGAGGAACCCTTGCGCCGCATTGCTGCGGGCTCCTGCAACAGGCAGGATTTGCCACAGCCACTCTGGAGGTCAATTCTCGCCTTCAAACCCGATCTATGGATCTGGCTAGGCGATAACATTTATGGAGACACGGACAGAATGGATGAACTCGAGGCGAAATGGTCCGAACAAAAAAAAAATCCCGGCTACAGAGAACTCCTCGCAACCTGTCCGGTGGAAGGCATCTGGGATGACCACGACTACGGGTGCAATGACGCCGGCAGGGAGTATGAATTCAAAAAAGATTCGCAGCGGTTGTTTTTGGATTTCCTTGGCGAGCCGCTGGAAAGCCCGCGACGGGCACAATCCGGGATTTATGCCGCCCGGACATTCGGGCCCGAAGGTCGGAGGGTTTGTTTGATTCTTTTGGACACTCGGACGCATCGAGGAGCACCTCGAGCCGGCGATGACATCCTTGGCGAGGAACAATGGGCATGGCTCGAAAAAACCTGGGAATCGAGCACGGCCGATGTGCACATCATCTGCTCGGGAAGCCAGATTCTGCCGACCGAACATCGCCACGAGAAGTGGAGCGATTATCCCGGTTCGCGGGATCGTCTTTTGAAATTGCTGGGCTCATCGCGGAAAAGCGGCGTGGTCTTGCTCAGCGGCGACCGGCATTTCGGGGAGATCTCGCGAATTGAGAGTCCACAGGGTGGACAGGCCTTGTATGAACTGACAACGAGCGGACTCACGCATTCCTATCGAAATTTCCGGGGTGAAAAAAACAGCCTCCGTCTCGGGGAACCTTTTGCTGAGCTGAATTTCGGCACTGTGATGATCGATTGGGACAAAAGGCAGATCGAACTCGCGATCCGAAATGCACAGGGGGAGAGAAAACAAACGTTAAGCGTCGCGTTTTGAGCGTTGGCCAAGAAAGATTTTTTTCTTGCCAGAGCAACCATCCTGATTGACGAAGTTGCTTATGAAATTCCTCTCCACCAACCTGCTGATCCTCGCACTTGCGGTGTTCTGCCAAGTCGCTTCTGCTCAAACGACGGAAAAGCCAGCCACTCAACCAGCAGCAAGCTCACCAGCGACTGCTCAAGCGCCGACGATGAATTTGGGAAATATTCGCGTTGTCAAAGTGGAAGGACGCGAAGTTCAACTCGTGGATGCCTCGGGACAGACATCGCCACTGAAAGAGGGCGCGTTTATCAGGCAGGGAGCCAAAATTCAGACAGGGAAGGAAGCCAGCGTCGTTCTCCTCTTTGACAACGGGACAACGGTGAATATCAAACCCGAGACGGAATTCACGGTTGAGAAATTTGCACAAGATCCGTTCGATGCGAATGGCATTGATTACCAGACATTGAAATCCGAACCATCCAGTTCTGTGACTCGCTTGAATGTTCCAGAAGGCACAATTGTCCTTGATATTGCAAAACTTAAGAAGGACTCGAGTTTCCAAATCGCCACCCCCGTGGGCTCGGCAGGTATCCGCGGAACAAGTCTGGGAATCACTTCAAGCAAAAGCAATCAGGCCAATCCTGTTACGGTGGCCGTCTCCACTGGCGTGGTTCAAGTGAAGACCGCTACAGGCTCGCGCGCAGTGAGTGGAGGTCAGAGCTTTGGTGTCGGAAGCACAGGTGGCTTCAGCCCAAATCCTCCAGGCTCTGCGGGCCTCCAGACCGCCACCAGCCAATCAGCCGCTGCAATGAAAACCGCCGTTCCAGCCACCCCTTTCCAAGGTGCGCCGCCGCCAGCACCGGCTCCCTCAGCACCTGGAAGCTCCCTCACTGCCACCCAGCAGCAGACCTTGCAAGCCGCTTCCGAACAAGGCAGCGAGGCCTTGGCCGCCGCTGTGGAACAACTCGCCAAAGCATCTCCGGAAGCCGCAGCCGACATTGCGGCGGCAGCCGCCGATGCCTTGCCAGTTGCCGCAACAAGCGTCGCAGCTGCTGCTGCAACCGTCGCGCCGGCCGCAGCAGCAGCCATTGCTGCCAATGTCGCCCAAGCCGCACCTGCTGCCGCACCCCAGATTGCCTCGACCGTTGCAGCAATCGTTCCCGCAGCCGCCGTTCAAGTCGCTCAAAGCGTCGCCAGTGCGGCCCCGCAAGCCGCCGCAGCCATAGCCACAGCCGTCGTAGCCGCTGTGCCAACAGCCAACGCGACAGCCATCCAAGCCGCAACCCAAGCCGCTGCCCAACAGAGCACCCAACCCGGAGGCGGAGCCGCAAATCAACCAATGAACACCGGCGACCAAGGCAGCTCGACACAAGGACAAAGCCTTCCAGGTTCGACTGGCAGTAATACCGGAGGCAGCGGGACACCACCTCGCCCTCAATCTACTCCGACCCCGACTCCCGCCCCAACTCCCATACCCACTCCTACTCCGCCATCGAGCTAGGAGTTTCTAAAATCCCATCGAAGCGAAGCCGTCAGTCCCCTGACGGCTTCATTCTTTGTTGAAGGAACGGATTGGATTCAGCGGGTCACTTTCACAGGCGTGCCGAGTGGGGCATTTTCGAAGAAACGCTGGGCTGCGCCTCGCGGCATGCGAATACAACCATGCGAGGCCGGGTAGCCCGGCAAATAGCCTGCATGCATTCCGACGCCTCCATGGATTCTCATAAAATAAGGCATGGGCGCGCCACGGAATGAGGTTCCGGGCGGACGCGCATCGCGGTTTGAGGCGACATTGGCGACCACCACCTTACCTTCGGCGTCAACAAAGTCGCCGTAGAGGCTCGAAACATGGTTTTTATTTTTTTGAACGATTATGAAGCTGCCTGTAGGCGTTGTGTAGCCCTCACGCCCACTCGAAATCGGGGAACGACCGACCTCGACGCCACTTTTTAAAAATGCAGCCGACTGGGTGGTGAGATTGATCTCGATTGAAGGGTTGCCCATGATTCCATCACCGTTCCAAACCCAGTCCTGACGCGGTTTCGGTTCGGTTTTTTTCCCGGACTGAGAGGCATAGGCGATCTGGTTGTCGTCAGTCAGATAAGCTGTCGAATAAACACCGATTCGGGAATCGCCCGCACTCCGTGAGGACGAGGAGCAGCCGATCGAACACATCAAAAGAACCGCAAGCGATCCTACAATGACACCATCTGAAACATGTAGCCGTTTCATACCACTACAAACCTCGGTCAGGAGTGGTATTCCTGCAAACTCTTCACGCCATATCCGTGCTTGAGCATGGCGCGAATGGCTTGAACGCTCGCACGGGCAGCGCGCAGGGTGGTCATGGTCGGCACACGGGCGGCGGTGGCAGCGCTGCGGATTGCGACCTCGTCCTCTCGCGGCACGGCACCATTCGGGGTGTTCAAAATGAATTTCACCTGACCGTTTTTGATCGAGTCGACCACATTCGGCCGGCCTTCGCGGATTTTAAGCATGACGGGAACTTTGAGACCGTTTTTGGCGAAATAGGCAGCGGTTCCGGTGGAGGCATGGACTTTGAGTCCGAGTTCCACGAGATCTTTCGCGACTTCGAGAGCCGCCGGTTTGTCTGAGTCCTTGACGCTAATAAAGACATCGCCTTTCAGAGGCAGCGCGGGTTGCGCGGACATCTGGCTCTTGGCATAGGCGATGCCAAGATCGGGATCGATGCCCATGACTTCGCCGGTGGACCTCATTTCCGGGCCGAGAATAATATCGATGCCGGGGAATTTGATGAACGGAAAAACAGCTTCCTTCACGGAGTAGTAGGAAGGAATGACCTCCTCGGCGAAACCGAGTTCGCGGAGTGTTTTTCCAGCCATGACCTTAGCGGCGAGCTTAGCGAGCGGAACGCCCGTGGCCTTGCTCACAAAGGGAGCCGTGCGCGAGGCACGAGGGTTGACTTCGAGAATGTAAACGACCTCGTCCTTGACGGCGAACTGCACATTCATGAGTCCCCTCACCTGCAACTCGATGGCCATGGCCTTGGTGGCGTTTTTGATTGTCTCAAGGACCTGTGCCGAGAGAGAGAAACTCGGAATCACACAAGCGCTGTCACCCGAGTGGATGCCCGCCTGTTCGATGTGCTCCATCACGCCGCCGATGACACAGATTTCACCATCCGAGATGCAGTCCACATCGACTTCGGTGGCATCTTCGAGAAAACGGTCCACCAGCACAGGGCGCTCGGGACTAGCTTCCACAGCGGTGCGGATGTAGCGCCGGAGGTCGGGCTCGTCATGAACGATCTCCATCGCACGGCCACCCAGAACAAACGACGGGCGCACAAGCACGGGATATCCGATGCGGGCGGCAACATCGACCGCCTCTTGCTCGTTCGTGGCGGTGCCGCCTTGGGTTTGGCGCAGGCCGAGTTTATCAAGCATCGCGGAGAAATGTTTCCGGTCCTCGGCCATTTCGATGCTACGGGGTTGCGTGCCGATGATGTTGCACCCATTGGCCTCCAAGCCTGCGGCGAGGTTCAGAGGAGTCTGGCCACCGAATTGCACGATGACGGCATCCGCCTTCTCGCGCTCGTAGATGTTGAGCACATCCTCGAGGGTGAGCGGTTCGAAATAGAGTTTGTCGCTGGTGTCGTAATCCGTCGAAACGGTCTCTGGGTTCGAGTTGACCATGATGGTTTCCCAGCCGAGTTCCTTGAGCGCAAAAGCGGCATGAACGCAGCAGTAGTCGAATTCGATGCCTTGTCCGATGCGGTTGGGTCCACCGCCCAGAATGAGCACCTTCTTTTTATCGCTGGCGCGGGTTTCGTCCTCATCGCCATAGGTCGAGTAGTAATAAGGCGTGAAGGCTTCAAACTCGGCCGCGCAGGTATCCACGAGACGGTAGGTCGGCACGATGCCTGCGGCCTTGCGGGCCTTGCGGACTTCGGGCTCGGTGGATTTCGTAAGATGAGCGAGTTGGCGGTCGGAAAAACCAAAACGCTTGGCGCGGCGGAAGTCGGCTGCACCCAAGGGCGAGGGCAGTGCGGCGAGGCGCTTCTCCTCTTCCACGATGAGACGGATGTGCTCGAGGAACCAACGATCGATCGAGGACAGTTCGTGAACTTCTTCCACGCTTAGACCGGCGAGGAAGGCGTAGCGCAGGAAGAAAACCCGCTCGGCACGCGGAGTGCGGAGTTTTTGACGGATCGTTTCGATGTCGGGCTCGAGATCCTTGCCGTCCGCTCCGTAGCCGAAGCGGCCGATCTCCAGCGAGCGGAGCGCTTTTTGGAAGGACTCCTTGAATGTGCGTCCGATGGCCATGGCCTCGCCCACACTCTTCATCTGGGTGGTGAGCGTCGGATCGGCGGCAGGGAACTTCTCAAAAGTGAAACGCGGAATCTTGGTCACGACATAGTCGATCGCCGGCTCGAAGCAGGCTGGAGTGACGCGGGTGATGTCGTTTTTCAACTCATCCAGCGTGTATCCGACAGCCAGCTTGGCAGCGATTTTGGCAATCGGGAAACCGGTCGCTTTCGATGCCAATGCGGAACTGCGCGAGACGCGGGGATTCATTTCAATCACGACCATGCGGCCATTGGCGGGGTTGATGGCGAACTGGATGTTCGACCCACCGGTTTCAACACCGATGGCACGGATGACAGCAAAGCTGGCATCGCGCATGGCTTGGTATTCCTTGTCGGTGAGCGTTTGAATCGGAGCCACCGTGATCGAGTCGCCGGTGTGCACGCCCATGGAATCAAGGTTCTCGATGGAGCAAATGACCACGCAGTTGTCAGCACGGTCGCGCATGACTTCCATCTCGAATTCTTTCCAACCAAGCAGCGATTCCTCCACCAGGACTTCGCTGACGGGTGAGAGGTCGAGGCCGCGGCGGCAGATTTCATCAAGCTCCTCGCGGTTGTAGGCAATGCCGCCGCCAGCGCCGCCTAGAGTAAATGCCGGACGAATGATGAGCGGAAATGTGCCGATCTCGGCTCCAACGGCGCGCGCCTCTTCCAGCGTGTGGGCGACACCCGAGCGGGCACAGTCGAGACCGATCTCGAGCATGATGTTTTTGAAAATGAGACGATCCTCGCCGCGCTTGATGGCCTCGGCATTTGCACCGATGAGGCGGGCGCCGTGGCGCTCGAGGGCACCGTTTTCGACCAGCGCCATGGCGGCGTTCAGAGCAGTCTGGCCACCGAGTGTCGGCAAGACGGCATCTGGCTTTTCGCGCTCGAGGATTTTTTCAATGACCTCTGGAGTGATCGGCTCGATGTAGGTGCGCTGGGCGAACTCTGGATCGGTCATGATCGTCGCGGGATTCGAGTTCACGAGCACAACATCGTATCCCTCCTCGGCAAGCGCTTTGCAGGCTTGAACGCCCGAGTAGTCGAATTCGCAGCCTTGGCCGATCACAATAGGACCGGAACCAATGAGGAGGATTTTTTTGATCGAAGAGTCTTTCGGCATGGCGCGGGAGACTATGCGAACCCCGTCCCGCAGGGCAACGAAATGGTTCGACTAAAAATCTGCCGCGCTTCAGAACAAAAATATGGAACAACGCAAATACAGCACCGGCACCAAAGGTCGCCTAAAAAAACACAGTGACGAGTGCCGCGAGTTCATCCACTCACACTCCCCAAGCTTCAGCCTCGCCAATGAATTTATCGAATCCATCGACCCCGAGCGCGAGGACAGAGCTTGGCAGCGGTTCATGTCCCCCGAAAGCGTCCTGCCTGAACTCGAGGCTTGGCTGCAGGGCGAAGCCCCGCCGCCTCCAAAAAACACGCTTCACCCGAGCCTGCGCACGGCCTCCCAACTGGCGGAGGATGGCGGATTGCCCAAGCCCGAGAAAGAGGAGTAGCGGTTTTCCCGATACCCGTGCTCGGAGAAATTCCGTCCCCCCATCAGAACGAAGCGCACCCTTTTCTTGACCTCACGGGAGGGCTTCAGTAATTCCCAGCGTCTGCGTCGCCGTTTTTGCG
>JBIKUM010000060.1:0-11465 GCA_044347585.1 Terrimicrobiaceae bacterium | reverse complement strand
CATACCATGAGAATTCTTCGAAACGCCAAACACCTCTTCATCGCCCTGTTGCTCCCCCTCCTTGCGCTTGCGACCGGTCCTTCAAAACTTCACGCTCAGGAGCCCACCGATTCCGCCGGCACTATCATCAAAGAGATCGCTGTCGAAACAGTAGGCGCTCCCAGTATTTCCAAAGACCGCGTTCTCGCGAATCTCGCCACCAAGGTCGGCAAGCCCTACAGCGAGCGGACCGCCGAACAAGATGTGCGCGCTCTTTACCAAACCGGCGGCGTTTCAAATGTGCGCCTCTTCGCAGAACCGCTCGGCGACGGCGTGAAAGTGACCGTTCTCCTCCAAGGCCGCCCGGTTGTTGAAGAAGTCATCATCGAGGGAGCCCAAGACATCCCGCTCAACCGCGTCCGTCGCGACCTCGGAGTCAAACCCGGCGATGTCGTGAATGATGAAAAAATCGAGCAGGACCGCCAAAAAATTCTGACCCTCTACGAGGATCGGAATTACTCCGATGTCAGCGTGCAATACCGTGTGGAGGAGATTCCCGGCAAAAACCGTGCCCGCGTCATTTTCGCCATTACCGAAGGCCCCAAGCTCATCGTCAAAAAAATCGTTTTCAACGGCAACGACTCGGTTCTTTCCAAAGACCTCCGCGCCGTGATGAAGACCAAACCACTTGATCTCCTCACCTTCTTCAACAAAAGCGGACGCCTCACACCATCGCAGGTCGAAGAAGACCGCGCGGCCATCCGCACGCTCTACCAGAACAGAGGCTTTGCCGATGTGGATGTCGCCCAAATCGAAACACAACCTCTTGAAAAAGGCGGCGTGGAGTTGGTTGTCAATATAACTGAGGGCACTCAATACAGGGTGAACAATATCGCCGTCGACGGCGTGAACATCGTTCCCCAAGGCGAAGTTGCCAGCCTGCTTAAAATGAATGCGGGACAGCTTTTCACCCCGAAAGGGATGAGTGATGACATCAAAGCCATGCGCGATTTTTACGGCAGTCGCGGCTATGTCGACATGACGATTGCCCCTGAGGTGTTGCCCGCCGGTCCGGGTGCAGTGAATCTCACCTACCGCTTGGACGAGGGCGTCCAGTCCTACATCAACCTTGTCAACATTCAGGGAAATACAAGGACGCAGGACCGCGTGATCCGCCGTGAGTTGGCAGTGAAACCCGGCGAGGTTTACGACACCACGCTTGTCGATGTGAGCAAAAAACGCCTCGAGAATTTGAACTATTTCTCCAAGGTCGAAACGCAACCAACCGACACTGTCGTTCCCGGCCGCAAAGATCTGAATGTGATCGTGGAGGAAAAGCGCACAGGTTCATTCAACTTCGGCGCGGGCTTCAGCACGATCGACAGCTTGATCGGCTTTGCTGAAATCCAGCAGTCCAACTTCGATGTCACGAACTGGCCCAACTTCACCGGCGGCGGTCAGCGTTTCCGCATACGCGCCCAATACGGTCTCCTTCGCCAGGACTTCGTAGCCTCCCTCACCGAGCCTTGGTTCCTCGGCTACAAACTCTCCGCCGGCGTCGAAGCCTACTACCGCAATGCGGACTTCCTTTCGAATGTGTATGCTCAGGAAAACGCAGGCTTCGCCCTGCAGACACGCCAGCAAGTCTGGCGCGCACTCTCCGCCCGCACAGAATACCGCTTCGAACGCGTCGTGATTTACGATCTGGGCGACGACCTCTACAACGACTATTATGGTGCCGATGGTGTATTTGGAGGCACCAGCAGCAACGGACAATACGGCCCTGTGATCAAGGATGCCGCTGGCACCTACTACAAAAGCGCTATCACCGGAGCGCTTGTCTGGGACACACGAGACAGCCTTTTCCTCACACGCAAAGGTGAGTTGGTGGAACTCACCGGCTTCCTCTCCGGCGGTTTCCTCGGAGGCACCGTGCAAGATTACGGTCTCTCGCTCGAAGCAGCCAAGTATGTGCCGCTCCCATGGGACTTGATCTTCCTCGCCAAGGGTCAACTCGCCGTCACCAACGGCTGGGGACCCGACCAGTCATCTGATGACGACGGCTACGGCAACGGCGTTCCCATTTTCGACCGCCTCTACCTCGGTGGAGCCAATAATATGCGCGGCTTCAACTTCCGCGAAGTCGGACCTGTTGATGTCGATGACAACCCCATCGGCGGTAACTCCCTCGCCTATGTGACTTTGGAACTCACCTTCCCCATCATCAACCGAGTGCGCGGCGCGGTCTTCACCGATGCCGGTTTTGTAAACGCGGATGCCTATGACTTCGGAACCTCCGGAGCCAATGTCGATGTGGGTATCGGTCTTAGACTCGACCTGCCAATCGGCCCGATTCGCGTCGATTACGGTATTCCCGTTGTTTACGACAGCTGGAACGGACCTCCCGGAAAATTCAACTTCAACATCGGATACCAATTCTAAACCAAAAGGTCTTAGTGCATCTGCGACCTTGACCAAATCCAGCAGCCGTGCCATTTACCCACGGGCTCTCATTTTAACCCAAAATCACAAACCAACCACAATGCTCAAATCACTACTCTCAGCCGTCATCCTCACCACCGCCGTGCTCGCGTTCACGCCATCGGCCAACGCGCAAATGAAGATCGGCATTCTCGATATGAATGCCGTTTTCACCCAATACTACCGCACAAAGGATGCCGAGGCGAAGCTCAACGAGTCCCGCGCCGCAGCTAAAAAAGAACTAGATGACCGCCTCGAGACCCTCAAGAAGGCGATGGAAGAGATCAACAAAATCAACGCCGACCTCGAAAAACCCGAGCTCAGCAAAGACGCAAAGGAAAAAGCCACCAAAACGCGTGATGAAAAAGTCGCCGAGGCCCGCAATCTCGACCGCGAAATCGCCGAGTTCCGTGGAACCCGCGAGCGCCAACTGCAGGAGCAATTCGTCCGCATGCGCAAAGACATCATCGACGACATTATGAAAATCGTGAACGACAAGGTCAAAAGTGCCGCCTACGATGTCGTGCTCGACAAATCCGGCATGAGCATGGGCCAAGTTCCCGTCGTCCTCTTCTCCGCGCCAAACCTCGATTTCAGCAAGGATATCATCGACACGCTGAACAAAGACGCAGGCAAGGCCGCTGCTGCAGCACCTAAGAAACCCTAATGACTCTCCGTGAACTCGCCGGGCGCATCAACGCCCGGTTTGCTCCGGAAGCGGGGGATGTCGAGATTTCCAATGTGGCGTCGCTGGCCGATGCCAACCCGGGCGACATCTCCTTTTTCGGGAACCCCAAATACATCAACGCGCTCAGAAAGACACGCGCCACAGCGGTTCTTCTTCCCGAGTCATTTGAAGAGCAGATTCCTGCCCACGGCCTTTTTGTTGCCGATCCGGCGGCCGCATTTGCCCAAATTCTTCCTCTTTTCACACCCCAACCCATCGTTCGCGAAGCGGGAGTCCATCCGACGGCAGTGATTTCGCCAGATGCGGAAATCGGCGAGGCTTGCTCCATCGGCGCCCATGTGGTCATCGAAGCGGGAGCAAAAATTGGCGCTCACTGTGTGATTGAAGCCCAATGTTTTATCGGGCAACAAACCACGCTCGGCGAAAACTGCCACCTTCACCCGCAAGTCACAGTCCGCGAACGCTGCCTTATCGGCAACCGCGTCATCCTCCACTGCGGAGTCATGATCGGGGCAGATGGATTCGGATACGAGTTCCGCGACGGAAAACAACAGAAAATTCCGCAGACCGGCACTGTGCAGATCGATGATGATGTCGAGATCGGCGCCAACTCCGCCGTGGACCGCGCCCGTTTCGGCCGCACTTGGATTCAATGCGGCACCAAAATCGACAACCTCGTCCAGATCGGCCACAATGTGACCATTGGCGAGCACTGCATCCTCTGCGCGCAAGTCGGCATCTCCGGTAGCACCCGCATCGGAAACTATGTCACCCTCGCTGGCAAGGTCGGCCTGAGCGGCCACATCGAGATCGGCGATCAGGTGATGATTGGTGCCATGTCTGGTTTGGCAAAAAATGTGCCGCCCAAGACAATCATGTTCGGCGCACCCGCCCAGCCCATCCGCGAATACAAGGAAAACTACGCGCTGCTGAAAAACATCCGCAAGCTCTACAACCGCGTCAAAGCCCTCGAGGCCAAAAGCCCCGAGTAGTGCATACATCACGAAACGGATTTTTGGACAGAATTAGAGGAATTCCCACACAGTTGCAGACTTCTCATGCTCCGTGCTCTCTGTGTCCTCTGTGGTTAATGCTGCTGATTTCGGAGGCAACCCGCCGCATTGATGACCACGCTTGAAGTCCTCAACGCAGCGACCTCCTACTTGGATAAACAAGGCGTGGAAAGCCCGCGCCTGAATGCCGAGTATCTCCTTGCCCATGTTCTCGGCAAAAAGAAGCGCATCGACCTCTACCTTGAGTTTGAGCGTCCGCTCGGCGAAAAGGAACGCGCCCCGCTCCGCGACCTAGTAAAGCGGCGCTCCGAGGGCATCCCCCTCCAGCACCTCCTCGGCACAGCGGAGTTCTGCGGGCACCTTTTCACCTGCGATGCCCGGGGACTCATCCCCCGCCCCGAGACCGAGCAACTCGTCGAACTCATCCTCAAAAGTTCACCAGACGCCGAATCAATCCTGGATGTCGGCACCGGCAGCGGCGTCATTGCCATCAGCCTCGCACTCGCACTTCCCGCCGCCCGTGTCTCCGCCTGCGACTTTTGGCCCGAAGCTCTCTCTCTCGCCAGCGAAAATGCCACCCGACATCAACTCGGCGACCGCATCGCTTTCTTCCAATCCGACCTCCTCGCCAATACCACAGAGACCTTCGCCATCATCGCCGCCAACCTGCCCTACATCCCGAGCGCCGATATTCCCCACCTCTCGCGCGAGGTGCAAAAAGACCCTCTCACCGCGCTGGATGGGGGCTCCGATGGTCTCGAGCTCGTCGATCGCCTCATAACTCAAGCCACATCCCGCCTCGTCCCAGGCGGTCTGCTCGCGCTCGAGATCGGGCATGACCAGGCAGAGCGCGTCGCCGCGCTACTCGCCGCGAACAATTATCGGGACATCGCCGCCCATCGCGATTATCAAGACATTCAAAGATTCGTTTTAGCACGACATGGATAAAATTCTGGTTCACGGCGGACGCCGCCTCCGAGGCAATGTCAAAATCAGCGGCTCAAAAAACTCTGCTCTCCCGATACTCGCCGCCACCCTTCTCACCAAGGAACCCTGCACAATCTCGCGCGTTCCCGACCTGAGCGACATCCATTACATGCTCACCATCCTGAGCGAACTCGGATGCGAGGTGGAGCGCGCCAGTGGCACCGTGCAAATCAGAGCCGAAAAAATCACAACCCAGGCTCCCTACGACATCGTGCGCAAAATGCGCGCCTCCGTTTGCATCCTCGGCCCCTTGCTCGGCCGCGAACACGAGGCCACCGTCTCGCTCCCCGGCGGCTGTGTCATCGGTGACAGGCCGATCGATCTCCACCTGCGCGGCTTCGAAGCCCTCGGCGCGGCCGTAAAGGTCAGCGGCGGCAATGTGAAGGTCCTCGCTCCCAAGCTCACAGGAAATACAGTTTCCTTGCGCAGCACATTCGGCTCCACAGTCCTTGGCACCGGAAATGTCATGATGGCCGCCGTGCTGGCGGATGGCACCACCGTCATCGACGGAGCCGCAGAGGAACCCGAAGTCGTCGATCTCGCAAATTTCCTCATCGCCATGGGCGCAAAAATCGAAGGCGCCGGCACCCGCACAATCACCATCGAAGGCGTGAAAGAACTCCACGGCGCCGAGCACGAGGTCATTCCCGACCGCATCGAAGCCGGCACCTTCCTCGTCGCCGGAGCCATCTCGGGAGATGAAGTGACCCTCCATCGCGTCAATCCCGAGCACCTCCAAGCCGTCATCTCCCCGCTCCGCGAGGCTGGCTTCCACATCGAATCCAACGGCAACAAAATCTCCATCGCCCCCGGCAACAAACGCCGCCCCCTCAAGCTCGACACAGTCCCCTACCCAGGCTTCCCCACCGACATGCAGGCCCAGATGTGTGCCCTGCTCGCAAACACAGACGGCATCAGCGTCGTAAGCGAACATGTCTTCCCAAACCGCTTCATGCACATCGCCGAGCTCAAACGCATGGGCGCAAATATCGACCTCCAGGGAGCCACCGCCGTCATCACCGGCGTCCCCCAACTCAGCGGCGCACCCGTCATGGCCAGCGACCTCCGCGCCTCCGCAGCCCTCGTCCTAGCCGGACTCCAAGCCGATGGCATCACCGAGGTCAACCGCGTCTACCACATCGACCGCGGCTACGAATCCATCGACGAAAAACTCAACGAACTCGGAGCCGAAATCGAACGCGTCAAAGCCTGAGCCCCACAAAAAACAACCGCCGAAAATTTTTTTAAAATCCCGGTTGACTCCCGCTCAATCTTCGCCTTTACTCTGCGCCCTGCTTTCTTTGCAGCCATAGCTCAATTGGATAGAGCATCTGACTACGGATCAGAAGGTTTGAGGTTCGACTCCTCATGGCTGCACCACTCTCCCCCAACTTCTTACACGCGGTAGTGTTTTTCGCTCTGTTAATCGGAATTCCGCTTGTGTGCCACTTTTTGAGTTGTCCGATTGCGCTTACTCGAAGCGGAGGGCTCTGGCGGGGGGGATGAGTGAGGCGCGGCGGGCGGGGAGCAAGGCGGCGAGGAGGGCGGCGGGGATGATCCAGAGGGGGGTGGAAAGGAGCACGGCGAGTGGGTAGCGGAGTTCAATGGTCCAGCCAAAGAAGGCTTTGTTGATGACCCAGGTGAGGACCATGGCCATGGAAGCGCCGCAGAGGAGACCGACGATGGCGGAGAGCAGGCCGATCATGGCGGCTTCGGAGAGGATAAGGCCGCGCACTTGGCCGCAGGAGGCGCCTTGGGAACGGAGGATGCCGATTTCGCGCTCGCGTTCCACAACGAGTGTGGTGAGGGAAAGAAGGACTCCGGCTATGGCGACTACCACTGCAATGGCTCTCAGGACCGATGTGACGGCGAAGGTTTGGTCGAAAATTTCCATCACGCGCCGGCGCAAGTCGGAGTTCGTGTAAATCGAAAATTCCCCCTCGCGTCCGAATGCGGCAGAGTCGGCGGGATCGCTCAGGCTGATCGAGAGGGAGTGGAGGCGCTCGTCGTTCCAGAATTGACGGAAATTCGGACGGTCAATCATCACCAGCCCGCTATCGCGCGTGAAATCCTTGATGACGCCGACGACGCGGAATGTAGCAGGGCCCTTTGGGGAGGAAAATTCCAGCGTGTCTCCGGGCTTCGTGCCATGACGGTTGGCAAAGCTTTCGGAGACGGCAACCATGCCCGGTTGATGGAAAAGGGCACGCGCATCGGGGGGACCGGCGACGAAATCCAATTCGCCGCGAGCACTGCCTGCGATGATGGCGAAATTGGCGGTTTTTTCATCCCATGGCACCGGCATTTCGCGAAAAGTGGCGAGTTCCTTGACCCGGGAATCGCGTTGCACCCATTCGACGGCGGCGGATGGTAGAAAACTCTGAAGGCCGGCTATTTCATTGGCAGCGGGGGCGATGAAAAGATCGGCGACCAGCGTGTTGCCAAGCCAGGCAGTCACACTGGCGCGGAATGAGTGGATCATCACGGAAACGCTCACCGTCATGGCCACAGCCACAGCCAGTGCGGCGACGGTGACGGCATTCCGATGCAGGGAGCGGCCGAGGTGCTGGGCGGAGAGGCGGACCATCCAGCCCGGACCGCGAACAAGGCGCGCAAAGAGATTCACCGACGCTGGCACGAGCAAAGAAAAACCGGCGATCAACAAGGCGACCGAGGCGAACCCGAGAAATTTTCCACCCCCGTGGAGGGCGCCCCAGGAGAGAGCGGCGGAGAAGAAAAGGCTAACAGCGCCCCAGATTCCCCAGTGGCGGGATTCATGCGAAAAGGAATTCCCTCTGGAGCCGGGGCGGAGAACGAGAGCGGGGTCGCATGCCGCTGCTTCGGCCGCTGGACGCCAAGCCGCGAGGAGCGAGGCTCCAAGTCCTACAGCAAAGGCCAGCAGCACCTGGGAAGGAGCGAGAACAGGCCGCTCAATGGTTACCAAGGCATAAAGGGAGGAAACGGTCTGACTCACGGGAGCAGCGAGAATTCCGGCCAAGGGGCCTGCCAGCACGAGGCCGAGCGAGGTGCCCAGGAGACCGCAACAGAGGCCTTCACCGAGAAAAAGCGCCATCACTTCGAGCTTGGTGGCCCCATTTGCCCGGAGGATGCCGATTTCATGACGCCTGCGAACGACGGTGGCCGAGAGGCTGTTGTAGATGAGATAAACTCCCACGACCATGGAGACGAGGCTGAGCGCGGTCAGGTTGAGCTGGAAGGCGGCGAGCATCAACTCGGTCTCGGCACCACGCCGCGCGGGCGGGCCGATGATGGCATCCGGCGGCGCCAGTTTACGAAGGGCGGCAATCACGGCATCCATCGCAAGTGGATCCTCAACGCGAATCTGAATCGAAGTGATGCGACCGCCCAAATCCAGCAACTGTTGGGCCCAGCCGATATCCATCGCGGCGATGCGGGGATCGGACGCCACTGCGGCGTCGTCTGTTTTCAGATCAAACCCATGGCGCAGGATCACGGAACGACCGGCCGCGAGAACGCGGAATTCATCGGGCAACTCACGGCCGGGAGGCAGGGCGATGACCTGCGGTTCGCGCAGCCACATTTCCAGATCAAGAGGCTCACCGGCTGGATCGAGGAGTTCGAAAACCCTCAGGCTGGAGCCTGTGAAAGGGTCCACTCCGAGAATGCGCAAGTAGTCGCCAGGCTTGTCCGGCAGGGTGGCGATCCCTTCGACAAGAGGTGTGGCGGAGGTAATGCCAGGTGTTTTGACGACCAGTGGAAAAATCTCCTCTGGCAGATCTCCGCGGATTTCGAGATTGGCGCGACCGGCGACGAGGCCGACGGCATTTTGGAAGCTCGCAAGCGCGCCGCGATTGGCCATTTGAATGGACAGGAAAACGGCTACGCCGATGGCTATACCCAGAATGTTGAGCAAAGGCAAAAGCGGATGCGCGGCCCATGGACGGATGATCTGCCTCCAAAAAAGCGACGCGAACCGGGGAGTCATTCGGGATTTTTCACCGCAGCCCGGTGCAAGGCCTCTTGAAGATGTTTGATGGCCGGTGTGGAGGTGACTTTTTCGCCATCCATTCCGTAGACATAAAAGGAGTCCATCGCGACATCCATCTCGGTCGTGATGCGGGATATCTCGATGCGAAGCCCGCAGTCGCCCATGGCCCGCAACAGATCGTAGAGAAGCCCGAGGCGGTCGGGGGTTTGAATATCGATGAGTGTGTAAACCGGATGCGACTCGTTTTCGATTTTGATGCTCGTGGGCAGGTCGAACTCCTGCGAGAGCCGGTAGGTGAGAAGACGCGTCTCCTTGCTCAGCAGCGGACGGAAGTCGTAGTCCTCGTGATGCAGAGCCTCGGCGAGATG
This sequence comes from Terrimicrobiaceae bacterium, assembly GCA_044347585.1. Lineage (GTDB taxonomy): Bacteria > Verrucomicrobiota > Verrucomicrobiia > Chthoniobacterales > Terrimicrobiaceae > UBA967. Next base: position 1,979 of record JBIKUM010000060.1, on the reverse strand, counting down.
CTTCTCCACAGCAATAATGTCGCGCGGGCTGGTGATCGGCATGAGATTCGTCCCGGCGACGCGGAAGATGTCGAGGGCGAGGCTGTCTGTGCGGGTGAAAATATCGGCGCTAAGAATATTCAGCCTCACCGAGAGGAAAGCCCCAGCGATACGCTCCAGGAGGCGGGGACGATCCCATCCGCACACCCAGACTTCGGTGTAGCCCTTCTCCGGACGCGGTATCCATTTGAAGACCGGGGAGAGCGCTGTGTCGTTGTCGGCGTCGCGGTTTTCAAAAAACTGACGGAACAAGCGCATGTGCTCGGCGATCTCGAGCGGTTCATACATTTGAAAATATCGCGTCGGCATGAACTGGAAGTGGGCATCCGCCTCGTCGCGGAACCCCTCTCCGAGCATTTCGAGAACCATCGATTTCTGGGCCTGGCGGTCGCGGCGACTCTGCTCCATGGCATCGACACCGCCTTCCAGCCATTGACCGGTGCGACGATAGAGCGTCCAGACGAGCCCCTCTTTCCAGTCCGACCAATTTTGATCACTCGTGCCCATGCCATCGGCGAGCGTGAGGAGCATGAGCGCGTCGAGATTTTTGCGGTTGCGAATGATGCGACCGAACTCCTCGATTGTGGCGGAGTCCTCGAGATTCCGGCTCTGGGCCATTTTAGAGAGCAGATAGTGGGAATCCACGAGCGTGAGGAGCATGCGGCGACGGTCTGGCGTGAGCTGCAGCCGGCGTGCGACTTTGTGGGCGAGCACCGCTCCGGTCTCCTCGTGATGCCGCGTGTTGGCGGCCTTGCCGACATCATGGAGAAGGATGGCAAGATAGAGTATGGAAGGATCCTCGAGCTTCTGGAAAATCTGCCGGTAGCCGGCGAGTTTTTTTTCGGCGGCAAAGAGAACGCGGTCCAACTTCTCGATACAGACGAGCGTGTGCTCATCAGCCGTGTAGCGGTGGTAGAACTCATGCTGGACAAGGCAATCGAGTGCACCGAACTCCGGGATGTAGCGGCCGAGGACTCCCAGATCGTGCATCAGGCGGAGGGTGCGACCGACCTCACCCTTGCGGGACAAAATGGCGAAGAAGCTCTCCCGCGCGGCGACAGCGTATTGAAAGGTCCGGTCGATGAGGTGCAATCGACGACGGATGAGATCCACGAGCTCGGGATGGAATTCAAGCTGCCGGACCTGCGCATGGTGGAAGGCCCTCATGAGACGATAGGGGTCGTCGTTGAAAATATCCCGCGATTCGGGTTCGATCCGACCGTTGCGAATAATGAAGCGGTCGAGCTTCTCGGGTTTCTGGCGGACACCAAAGAGACTGAAAATACCCTGTGGGCGCGTAATTGGCCTGGCCTCCATTTTTTGGAGAGCGTCTTCCGTCACGAGATAAATCGTTCTGGCATGGCCGTAGTAGTCGCGCATGAACGCCTCAACCTTGCGGAGAATATTTTTCTGGGGGTAGCTGAATTCATTGGCGACGCGGCCCTGGAGTTGAAGCGTCAAGACATCGGCTGAGCGACCGTTGAGGTATTGCATGGCGGCGCGGGTGCGCAGCATGAAGTCGTAGCTTTTTTCAAGGCGGCGCCTGTCGCCATCGCGGAGGATTTTGGCTTCGACAAGTTTGGCCGTGGTGTTGATGCCAAGCTTGAATTGGGAAATCCAGAGCAGGCTCTGGTAATCGCGGAGCCCGCCGGTGCCACTCTTGATGTTCGGCTCCTGCATGAAGACAGTGCGGCCGTATTTTCCGCGCAAATCGGCCTGATTGGCGAGGCGCCAGGCTATGTATTGATCAGCCAGTCCGCGCACGCACTCCTCTTGGAACCGTTCTTTGAAACGGTTGAAAATCTCGCGCTCGCCGGCGAGCAGACGGCATTCGAGCATCGATGTTTTGGTAATAGGATCCTCGTTGCATTTTTCCACCGCTTCACTGATCGAGCGTGTGGCGTGACCGACCTTGAAGCCGATATCCCAAAGGGCGACGA
>JBIKUM010000148.1:0-7506 GCA_044347585.1 Terrimicrobiaceae bacterium | reverse complement strand
CCACTTCTTTGTCCACAGTGCTTTTGTCCTGCAGAAAAAGGATGTCCACATCACTCATTGGAGTAAGTTCGCGGCGGCCATAGCCACCGAAGGCCACCACGGAAAGACGGCCCGCCAGGGATTTTTTTGCAACGCGGCGGACAACATCCTCAAAAAGTTCCCGGAAGAGAATATCCACCATATCCGATCGCTGGCGGGCGATCTCGCGTCCCCCCCCCCCGGCGTCGTGCCAGACGCGCAGGCGCACCTCCTCCTCCTTGCGGAAGTTTTTAAAGAGGGTTACAGGGTCGCTGTTTCCGGCTCTGGCGCTCTTGGAGAGTTCCAAAGCGGATTTTTCAAGGGTGTGCGGTTCAGGCGGCTGACTCATGGTGCGGGCGGACGGATGACGATTTCGACTCGGCGGTTAATTTGTTGCTCTTCGATCGAGCCTGTCGCCGGAGCCACAAGGCGCGACTCGCCGAAGCCGCGCGTTTCGATGGTGTCAGCGGGAATGCCCATTGAGGAAATGAGCCATTCCTTGACGGTCTCCGCGCGGAGTTCGCTCAGGCGGAGATTGTATTCATCGGGTCCAAACGAATCGCTGTGGCCTTCGATGAGAAAACGCGAGCGGGGATTGCGCAGGAGGAGCTGGCCGAGTTTTTGCATGCTGGAAATCGCGCCGGGTTGCAAACGGTAGGCGTCGTATTCAAAAAGCAAATCGCCCGGCAGCAGAATAGGCGCAGTCTCGGGCGTGAGAGGCCCGGTCCGGGCAAGAAGCTCATCCAGATCCGTGAATCCCCGCCCATCAGCTGGCTGGGCGGGCAGGCTCTTTCCCGCTTCGGCGGTCGCTACCGGCTGAGGGAGGGCTGCCAGCGGGTCGCTTTTGAGTGCGGGCATTTCCTTGAGCATGTCCTCGAGTGGTGCATCCGCCGCCATTGGAAGGGAGCTGGGCATCGCCGCGCCGGGAGTCACAGGATCACCGATGACAGGCTTTTCATTCAGAATTGCCGTGTCCAAACGCGGTGGATTTTTGGCATCCGGCGCTTGGGACACACTTTTCTCAAACGAGAAGCTCTCCTCAGGCAGAGGAATGGAAATAGGCGACACACGAGTCTTGGTGTTCTCCTCCCGCTCAGGCTCCAAAAGGCGCGGATCGATTTCCACCCTTTCAACCTGAAAAGTGCGCGGGACGATTTTTTCGTAAAACTCCTCGCTCATGCGATCCACCGGAAAATGCCGCGACCAATTCCAGAAGAGAAGGTGCAGCAGAATCGAAACAATCAAAGCCGGCCAAAGCCAACGCCCCCATGCATCGCGGCTGGCCGCTGGTTCTTGCTTGGTGAGGCTCCCCCGACGGTTCATTGCAGGCAAACTACAGACGGCGGCGACGGATTTCCATCAAAGAAAACAACTGCAAGCAGACGCAGGACTTCTTTTTACAAAACATATTGAGGGCGGGCTGATGAAAAGGATGTGCCCCCTTGGCTTCACGCATCAGATCAAACCCTATGCCTCAAAACCTCTGATATTGTGCGGTGATAAGGAATGAAAATACCGCCTTTCAAATTGCACCGCACTTCCAAAAAAGATGAGATAATCCCCATACCCGCTCAACGCCTCCAGTCCTGAAATGAACGAATCCGAAACAATTGAGTTCAAGAAAAGCCTCGCCGAGCTTGGCGAGGGCCTGAATTCCTTGGCGGCCATACTCAACAAGCATGCTGCTGGCGAACTCTGGTTCGGAATCAAAAACGATGGCACGCCAGTTGGCATGGAGGTCACGGAAACCACACTGCGGAAGGTCTCGCAATCCATCGCGGCGCACATCGAGCCAAAGATTTTTCCGCAAGTTTCCAATGTGCTCTTGAGTGGCAAATCCTGCATCCGCGTGAGTTTCTCTGGAAGTGAGAAACCCTACTACTCACATGGTCGCGCCTACATGCGCGTTGCCGACGAAGATCGCCAACTTTCGGCCAAGGAAATCGAGTCCATTATCCTTCGCAAAAATCGCAGCCACCGCAGTTGGGATTCGGAGCCGATCCCAGACGCCTCCTTCAAGCCCGATGCCGCAAAGGTCCGTGCCTATGTCCGCAAGGCCGGACTCCCTTGGACCAACGCCCCAACCGCTCTTCAAAGCCTCGGGCTTCATGTCGATGGCCACTACCTGAACGCCGCCCGCGTTTTCTTTGCAAAGCCGCCCGCACTTGCACTCCGCTGCGCTGTTTTCGCCACTTCGACCACAGCGACCATTATCGACCAGCACGATTTCAACGGCGATATCCTCACCCTTATCGAGGAAGCCGAAAAATACATTCTCAAGAACATCCGGATCGGAATGAAACTCGATGGCCTGGCCCGCGTGGATGTTCCAGAGATCGACCGCGAAGCCTTCCGCGAAGCCATCATCAACGCTTTTTGCCATCGCGACTACCGGGATCCCGACGAAGTCCGCATCGCCATTTTCCCCGACCGAGTCGAGGTGCGGAATCCCGGCAGGCTCATGGAAGGCGTCACCCTGCGCACGCTCAAAACCGCCAAAGTCTCCCGCCGCCGCAATCCGCTTATCGCGGACCTGCTACGCCGAATCCACCTCATCGAAGCTTGGGGCCGTGGCATCCCTCTGATTCTTGAAAAATCCCCCCATGCCCGTTTCTCTGAAATCGCAGGCGTCTTCATCACCGAGTTTCCTCGCCCACAGGCCGCTGAGGATTCTGTTACAAAATCCCAATCACGGCTTGATGCCACAGGGCAAGTCACAGGGCAAGTCACAGGGCAAGTCAGCGAAGAGGTGAAGCGCCTTCTTGCCATCGTCCGGAAAGAAATGTCCCGGCAAGAAATCCAATCTGCACTAGCTTTACGAGGACGCGAAAACTTTGAAGCGCGCTACCTCAAGCCTGCCCTAGAAGCGGCCTTCATAGAACGCACCATTGCCGACAAACCCAACAGCCGCCTGCAAAAATACCGCCTCACAGAAAAAGGCCGGGAATTCGCCGCCACCATGAATCCTCCAGCCAATTTTGAATTTTGCGTTTTGGATGGAGGATGAAAGTCCAATTGTAGAAATGAGCTGCAGTCCTGCACTGGATGTCAAAACGGGCCCCTTTTCCCAATCGCTCTTACGCGAGAACAGAGCGACCCTCTGAACGCCGCTTGTGAGTCTGGCATCCATCACCAGCAATCACGCCGACCACCGCGCATTTGTTACGGTCGTGTTACGATTTGCTCGCACTACACTGGCGGATGGGGGGGGATTCGAACCCCCGATACCTTTCGGTATACACGCTTTCCAGGCGTGCGCAATCGACCACTCTGCCACCCATCCATTAGCGGGAGGATGTTGATAACCGAGAATGGCGGGGATGACAACCGTGGCGTTTGTTTTTTTCGCGGGCTGAAGATCGGGCGCCTGCGCCGAATCAGGCTTTCAGCACGGCCTGTCGCTTCAATGCTTCATTGAGCATGACAAGGTAATCGGCGCGAGCGATTTCGCGGGCGCCGAATTTTTCGAGGTGCGGTGTCACCCACTGCGTGTCGAGCAGGAGGAATCCGCCGTCGCGCATCAATTCGACCAGACGGCAGATCGCGACCTTCGAGGCTCCGGGAACGCGGTGGAACATGGACTCCCCGAAAAATGCACCGCCGATTTGAACTCCATAGAGTCCTCCGGCGAGTTGGCCGTCGCGCCAGATTTCGACCGAGTGGGCATGGCCGAGGCCGTGCAGCGCGGTGTAGCTTTGAAAAATCCCGTCGTCGATCCAGGTCTCCTCGCGCCCGGCACAGCCAAGCATGACCTCTTCGAAAGCGGTATCGATACGCAATTCCCACGCCGGATCCTTGAGAGTCTTGCGCGTGCCGTGCGGGATTTTGAACTCATCCAGAGGAATGATCCCTCTCGGGTTTGGCGAGAACAGGCGCGTCTCGCCATCCACCGCCATGGGGAAAATCCCCTTGCGGTAGAAATCCAGCAACAGCTCTGGAGGAATCATGTTTGCCATGGTGGGGCGGAGGGAATAGCCTTCGCCCCTTATGAAAGGCGTCTTCTTCATTTTGTCATTACAAATTTTACTCCTCCTGAGCGGTTGCGCGATTTCCGAACAATCCGCGGAGGATGTCGGAGAGCAATTCCAAGAGGGAATCCAGGGCCGTGGAAAAATCGTGCCAAACAATGCCCTCTCTGACGACTTCGGCCCCGAATTCAGATAACGACACGCCATGCCGCAACAACCCGCCGGAGATAAAATCCTCATTCTGGATTTCGGTTCCCAATACACACAAGTCATCGCCCGCCGCGTTCGGGAATGTCAGGTCTACTCGGAGATCGTCCCCTACCACACCAAAGCGTCCGCCATCGCGAAGCTGAAGCCCTCGGGAATCATCCTCTCGGGCGGTCCAGCGAGCGTTTACGCGCCCAAGGCCCCGCAGGTGGACCGCAAAATCTACGATCTCGGCATCCCTGTGCTCGGCATCTGCTACGGCATGCAACTCATCGCCCACGGCCTCGGCGGCAAGGTCGAGCGCTCGACCGAACGCGAATACGGCCCGGGAAAACTCAAAGGCGACGCGAAATGCGCCCTCTTCCACAAACTTCCGGCAACACTGGATGTCTGGAACAGCCATGGTGACAAAATCACCAAACTCCCCACCGGATTTCGTCCGCTTGGAAAAACCGAAAACTCCCCGCACGCAGTCATCGGCGACACCAAGCGCAATATCTACGGCCTGCAATTCCACCCCGAAGTCGTCCACACACCGCGCGGCGGCGAGATTCTGGCCAACTTCGTGCACCGCATCTGCGGCTGCAAATCCAATTGGACGATGGAATCCTTCATCGATCGCACCTGCCGCGAAATCCAAGAACAAGTCGGCGATGGACGCGTCATCCTCGGCCTGAGCGGCGGCGTGGACTCATCCGTGGCGGCTGCACTCTTGCACAAAGCCATCGGCGACCGCCTGACCTGCATCTTCGTGGACAACGGCCTCCTGCGCGCCAACGAGCGCGCCGCCGTGGAAAAACTCTTCGCCGGCGAGTTCCGCATCCGCATGAAAACGGTGGATGCCTCGAAGCAATTTCTCACAAAACTCAAAGGCGTCACCGACCCCGAGAAGAAGCGCAAAATCATCGGCAACGAATTTATCAAAGTCTTCGAAGCCGCCGCGAAGGATCTCAAGAAGGCCGACCCCGGCCACTACCGATTCCTCGCGCAAGGCACCCTCTACCCGGATGTCATCGAGAGCGTTTCCATCTCGGGAAATCCCGCCGCACTCATCAAGAGCCACCACAATGTTGGCGGTCTCCCCGAGCGCATGAAATTTGAGCTCGTCGAGCCCCTGCGCCAACTCTTCAAAGACGAAGTCCGCCGCGTCGGCGCGGAGCTCGGCCTCTCCAAGGAAATCGTGCACCGCCAGCCCTTCCCCGGCCCCGGCCTCGCTGTTCGCATCATTGGAGAAATCACCGCAGAGCGCCTCCGCATCGTGCGCGAGGCCGATGCCATTGTTATCGAGGAAATGAGAGCCTCCGACTGGTATTACAAAGTCTGGCAATCCTTCGCCGTCCTCCTGCCCGTGCGCTCCGTGGGCGTGATGGGAGACGAGCGGACCTACGACTACACCATCGCCCTCCGCATTGTGAGCAGCCACGACGGCATGACAGCCGATTGGGTGCGCATGCCACAGGAAATCCTTGCCCGCATCTCAGCCCGCGTCATCAACGAGGTCAAAGGCGTGAACCGCCTCTGCTACGACATCTCCAGCAAACCACCCGCCACCATCGAGTGGGAGTAATGCCAGTGTCACTTTGAAATTCGACTTTGCATCGCAATAAAAGGGGGCATGGCCGTCTCGGCCGTGTGGAGACTGGTTAGCTTTCCCGGGAGCCACCCATCGGACCAAGCGAGCATACTGCCGCACACAGGCGGGACGCCTGTGCTCCTCTCCAAAATCCAAAACCAAACTGCTTTTGGTATAATGCCAACAGGCGGCTCGGCAAAAAAACTGCCATCCCTGTAAGACAAAACCCATCCGCTGACTGCGACCAAAAATTTGGACGATCGTCCAAATTTTTGGTCGGGCCGGGGCTGCGTTTATTGGCTGCTGATGCTAATGATGCTGACTGTGGCTCCGCCGCGTGAGCCGTCTTTGTTGAGGAAGGGGGTGGCGCGGAGGAGGATTTTTTCGCCGTCGGGTGCGGGGAGGAGGGCTTCGACGAGTTGTTCGCTTGCGAGAATGCGGCGTGCGGCTTCGGCGGCGTGGGCGAGGAGGGGATGGGCGAGAGCGGTGATTTCGCGGCCGATGTCGTGGGGGAGGATGCCGGTCTTGGCGGCGGCTTTGGGCGTGAATCTCCGGATGCGGAGTCCGTTATCGAGGAAGATGGTGGCGATGTCGGTGCTGGCGATGAAGTTGTCGAGGTCCTCGTTGGCTTTGGTGATGTCGGTGATTTTGGTTTGGTGCTCGTTGTTGAGGGTTTGGAGTTCCTCGTTGACGGTTTCGAGTTCTTCGTTGGCGCTTTGGAGTTCTTCGTTCGAGGCCTGGAGCTCTTCGTTGGATGTTTGGAGTTCCTCGTTCGAGGCCTCGAGTTCCTCGATGGCAGCCTTGAGCCGCATTTTACTGGCGCGGAGTTCCTCTTCGAGGTCGGCGATGCGGAGCATGCTTTCCTTGAGGTCGAAGGGCGGGTGTTCAATGGGGAGATTTTTTTCCATGTCTTCAAGAAAGACCAAAAGAAAAACCCTGTCCTGGCCGGGTGAGCGGAAGGATTCGACAAGGACATTCACGGAGCCTTGGGGTGTTTCGACGGGGCCGTATTTGAAGGGGCGTCCCTCGTTCAAAACCTTCCCGACGGCAGCGGTCAGACTTGCTGCGAAATCGCGCGGGAGGAGACTGGTAAGCTTGAGGCTGGTTCGCCCTTCGGCCAAGGCGGCATACTTCGCCGGAGCTCCAAAGCTGTAGAGGATATCCATCTGGTCGTTGAGCACGAAGCAGGTGCGACCGAGGCGCGAGAGGATGCGGTTTGTGAAGGATTCGGTGAGGCGGGGCTCGTTGGAAAGCGAGTGGCTGGGCAACGCAGGCACACTCACAGGTTGGTCGGCTGCGGCGCGAAGGATGCCGAACTGCAACGCTTCGGGCAGCGCGCTGGGAATGGTGTTTTTTTTCCGGAAAAGGTGATCACGGGCATCCAGGGTCTCGAAGTCGTTTTGGAGTTCGCCGAGGCTTTCGCTGAGACCGAGGGCGAGAACGCCTTCGGGGCGGAGGGCGTAGTGGAGGATCGAGAGCACGCGCTGCTGGGCGACGGGCTGGAGGTAGATAAGCACATTCCGGCAACTGACGAAATCGATGCGCGTGAAGGGTGGATCCTTGAGGAGGTTGTGCTTGGCGAAGACGATGCGTTCGCGAACGGTGCGGCAGATCTGGTAATGATCGCCGTGGCGGGTGAAGTATTTTTCGAGAAGGTCGGGGGGTATATCGGAGGCGATGGATTCGGGGTAGATCCCCTGCCCTGCGATCTCGGTGGCGCGGCGGTCGAGGTCGGTGGCA
>JBIKUM010000247.1:0-4650 GCA_044347585.1 Terrimicrobiaceae bacterium | reverse complement strand
AAACGGTCTGCGCACTGGCCACACCCGCGCCGCAAAAAGCCAGCGCGAAGCCGATCCAGAATATCCCGATGAGCGGATGGTTTTTTCTGTAGGGAGATGAGCTCATGGTTAAAGGAGATTGAGGTAAGCAACTCGCCCAAAATTCCACATTCAGCGCTGCGCACAAATGCTTTGTTATGTTAATCGTCGCAATGCGGAAACCATTGGATCCAGGTGCGGAGAATTTGCCGTTGCCCCTTCTTTCCGCCACAGCGAAAGGCTCCTTCTTTATTGCGGAGTGCGAAAGGAGGAATGGCAGAATGATTTTTTTTTGGGGAGGGTGGTGCGCTACCGCGCGGGTGGTGTGTTCGGGAGGGACATCGTCCTCGCATGTCCCATTTTCGCGGCGAAGCCGCATTTGTATCAAGCAGACGGCGGCTGCGCTGCCTGAGGCTTTGCTGGAGATTGTGCTTGCTGGTTTTATTCGTGTTGATTCGCCTTATTCGTGGTTCAAGGACATCCGGGCAGGATGGGCGCGGCGTGATGGGAACGAGGCGGTGGCGGGATGACACGGTTCAGTCTTGGGTCAAGCCGGAGGTTGACCCTCCAAGGGGTGGTGCGCTACCGCGGGGTCGTGAGTTCGGGAGGAACATCGTCCTCGCATGTCCCATTTTTCAGCCACCCTCCGGTTCGGAGAGCGATACAACCCGGAGTGGCGCGAGCAGTGTGCAAAGGTTGCCCCTCCCTGCCCGCTGGCAGCACCGGATTGCGGCGAACTGCATTTTTGCGACGATTAACATATTTTTCCGATTGGTCTCCCGTTCCCACTGTTGCATGATGATTCAACTTCCCAGAGCACTTCAACCAACCGCAAAAAGCCTCCTCAATATGACCAAAAAATCCTCCATCCTCCACGCCTTGCTATTCGCGGGCCTTGCAGCATCGGCCTCGGCGGCGCTTCTTGAAAATCCACCACTCTCGACAGGTCCAAAATCGATTGACCCCAAGGGTGTGATATCGCCGGATCTGGTGCCCGCGAATGTGACAACCAAGGAGGAGCTCATCGCGCTTCCGAAGTTCCGAACGATTCAGACTTTTCAAAAAGAGGGGCAGGTTTTTGAGCCAAAACAAAATCATATCACCTTTTCCCCAGAGAGCGAGATGCCTGCTGTGGAGCTCACATTTGAGGGAGCTGGGGCAACGCCTGAAAGTGGCGCGACAGTAGACAATGCGAATTTCGCAAGTTCAGGCCAGTCTGCGGTCCGCTTGGAGTCCACCGGAAACTCGGCCGCGAAAGTCAAAGTCATAACGGCAACCCTGAAGTTTGGGGACTACAACACCGGCGCACAGGCCTTTACTCCCGCCACCGCTGACTCGGCGAAAGCACCAAAAGCGGTTTGCTTCACATTGACCAGCGCAGGCAATCGCTCCCATATGTTTCAATCCATCGTCGCTGTTTTCAAAGATGCGTCGGAAAATGTGTTGGATACGCAATCCCTGAACGACCTGAACATTCCAAACGATGCCACAGTTCGCGCCGCCTTTTTTGGATACAAAAGCCCCGGGGAGCGAATTGCCACTGTCGAAATCACAGCGACAACCAAAGACATGACATTTTCAGCGACACCGCTGCTCGGCCTCGATGACCTGGGATTTGTGCGATAGGCGACGACACTGCAATCTTCCTTGTCATCCTGCATTTTTCCCAACCAGAGCACTTCAACCCAACCAAAGAACAACTCCTCAATTATGAACAAAAAAACCTCCATCCTCCACGCTTTGCTTTTCGCAGGCCTTGCGACCTCGGCCTCGGCCTTGGTTTTTGAAAATCCAGCACGCGCCAAAGATTTCGAGTCAATCGACCCGAAGGGTGTCATCGCAGCGGAGTTGACGCCGACGAATGTGACAACCAAGGAGGAATTGATTGCCATTCCCACATTCCGCACGGTTCAGATTTTTGGAGCAGCCGGGAAGCTCTTTGATGCGAAAAGTAACATCATCAGTTTCACAGAAAGTAGTGATATGGTTCCCGATGTGGAATTGACCTTCGGTGGAGTTGGCGCCTCTCCCAAGAGTGGTGAATCTTTTGTGAACGCCTCTTTCGCGAGTTCCGATACTTACGCACTCCGCCTCGAAGGAACACCTGGTGAAGACGCTGAACCCCAGAAATTGACTGCCGTTTTGAAGTTTGGCGACTACAACTCCGACTCCAAATCATTCACCCCCGCCTCCGCTGGTTCGGATAAGGCGGCAACTGCAGTGAGCTTCACATTAACCAGCCCGGGAGCTCGTTCCTCCATGTTCGAGTCCATTGAGGCGGTCTTCAAAGATGCAGCGGGTAAAGTTCTGGATACCCAATCACTCACCGGCCTCCAGATTCCCAACGATCAAACTTCGCGCGCCGCTTTTTTTGGCTATAAGACGACAGGGGAACGGATCGCCACGGTCGAGATCACAGCAACAACGAAGGCCATGAAGTTTACTGCGACACCGCTGCTTGGCCTCGATGACCTGGGATTTGCCCGATAAGCAGCCGCACGAACTCTTCATACCAATAATACCATGAATAAAACTGCTTCGCTGGCTCTTCTTGGAGCCTTTTTCCTTGGATCTCTTCCTGCCTTTGCACAGGGGGCTTCACCAAGCGTGGTTCCAGATGAGCCTGCGGAAGCAGCCTTTATTGTGTCGCGCCGCGAAGAGGCGCCGGTCATTCCCGCGAGCCAGAAACGCACGCTCAAACCCGGCTTCAGCAGCGAGGGGAAATGGACGCCTTCCGCCACATTTACAACCCCGCTTGGAAACTCGCTCTGGAGCAACCAACCCGGAAGCGCTTTCTGGAATCCGGTGCTGAACACCCCGGGTCGATACCGCGTATCGGCCTACAAAATCGTGAGCGGCAAATTGGATGATCCGGCAGTGGCTTTTACGATCAACCACTCCGGCAAGAAATCATCTGCCTCGTTGGACTCGACGCAGGGCACAAGCGAATGGGTTGTTCTTGGCGAATATGATTTCTCGGGCGACCGGGATGAATTCGTCGAGTATGTGCCCTCCGGCAGCGCGAAGGGAAACATCAATACCCGCATTTCCGATGTGCGCTTTGACAGGATCGATGCCTCGGGAAAAATTGAGGACTCGTTGATCGTCACGGTGGATCCCTGGTTGCCGCGTTATCTGAATGTGGAAGGCATCAAAGAACATCCTGCTCGCCAGGAGATCACCACTCTGGTGCGCAAGGGATTTGCCACCCTTCTGCCGGATGGCACATTCGCGCCGGATGAGCCGATTGCTTCGGCAGATTTCCTCGCATGGGCGGTGGCCACGGCATCCGGCGAGAAGCCAAGCACACCTGAGAAAACGATTGCCCAAGCCAAGGAGCTTGGAATTTCGCAAAATGAAATTCAGGGCTTGCTGAAAAACAAAGAAGTCACCGGGAAACAGGCCGCCACGCTTCTGGCGCAAATCGCACAGGCCAAGGGCCGGTCATTGGCGGCAAGTTACGGAGCGCCTGCGAATGCCTCCGAGGTTCAGATATGCGAATCCCTTGGCATCCTACCGAAGGCCCCTCCGCAAGATTCTGGATTCTGGAGCCGCTTGAAAACGAGCTTGGGCTTCGGCACCGAGGCCCATTCAAAGAGCCTTACCCGCGCCGAGGCAGTCGTGGCCCTGCGTCGCTTTCTTCACCTCGTGCTGGCCCCCAATCCCCCGCCCGGCGGCGATTGGCAATTGGTCTTCGAGGACCGCTTCGACAAGCCTGCGGTGGACGAGTCGGTCTGGACGATCGACAACTCCGTGCGCGTGCGAAACAGGCTTGGCCGCTGGCGCGAAAATGTGGAGATCAAGGACGGTCATCTTCGCCTGATCAACAAGGTGGAATCCCGAAATGGCTGTGTCTGGTCGAGCGGCAACCTGCTGACGAAAAACGAATGGCAATATGGTTACTTCGAGGCCTCCTACCGCTACGCCCGCGCCATCGGCATCAACAACGCCTTCTGGGGCTTTTCCAAAAATACCGACAACCCTCAGGTGGAACTCAATCCCAACGAGGGCTGGTATCCCGACATCATCAACGCGCACTTCTACATCCACCACAAGAAGGACGGAAAAACTACGCACCTCACCAATGGCAGTGCGGACGGAACGCTCCTCGGCTACCGCGCAGGCGAAAATCTGGCCGATGACTTCCATGTGATCGCCATGGAGTGGAACGAGAAGGAACTCATCTTCTACTTCGACGGACGCGAGATCCGCCGCCTGCCAAACATCGACAGCCACCGCCCGATCTCCGTTTGGTTCTCCACCTACATCGCCGACTGGTGCGGCGGCAAAGCCACCCGTGCGGTAGACGGCTCCTTCATGGAAGTCGATTGGGTGCGGGTCTGGCAGAAAAAACCATCGAAACAACCATGATGACGCAAGCGGCGGGCATGCCGCGTCCAGAGGCAAATTCCTCGCTATGGCCTGGAGAAAATAGCGATTCCCCGGCTGATGCGCCCGCTCTCGCGATGGCTTCGGATACGACATTTGCCGATGAAACCCTCGTTGCCACGGGACTTGGATTGGCCAATGCACACCTCGTCATTTGGGATGGCAAAAAACATCATGAGGTCGAGCCCAAGCATGCTGCGGATGATCGCTTGATGGCGGTGCTGCCGTCGGAGATTGATCGCG
>JBIKUM010000140.1:0-7729 GCA_044347585.1 Terrimicrobiaceae bacterium | reverse complement strand
TTCTTTGAGATAGGCCTCGTAATGGTCCTCCCGCAGCGCCAGTAGCACGATCTGCTTCGCCCCGGGCTTGATGTATTGGCTAATCGGGGAACCCCATCGGAAACTCATGATCCCCCCAGATCGTCCGACCGCTTCGCCGACCACCCCGAAGTCCCCGGAGGCGCACAGGTCCCATTCTCCGGTCACATATTTTTCCGCAGCTGCATCCGCTGATGCCGTGATCGCCGGAAGGTTCTTCTCGAGGGCGTCAAGATTTGTTTGGATCCACGAGAAGTAGGCGTCCATCGCGATGCCCGGCTGCGAAGGTTTTGTGGGAGCCGCTTTTGCAGCATGGGGCGCATCCTCACTTACGCCAGCCCGAGTCATCTGGGTGCCTGCCAGCAGAAGACACAACCCGTTGAGGGCAAATCGTTTGATGGCGACCTTTTTCATGGTTTTTTTTGCATGGCGCTGATTTTTAAACCCTGAATCCGAATATTAAGAGCTAAGCGGATTGGCTCGATTACTTGGCTGCAGGCACCGGGGAAGGAGCAGCAGGGCTCGCAGCAGGGCTCGCAGCAGGGCTCGCAGCAGGGCTCGCAGCAGGGCTCGCAGCAGGGCTCGCAGCAGGGCTCGCAGCAGGGCTCGCAGCAGGGCTCGCAGCAGGGCTCGCAGCAGGTTTCGGCTGTGGTGTCGGTTTCGGAACCGGTGTCGGGAGCGCCTTGGGTGCGTTGACGCGAAGAATTTCGTCACGGCGCTGCGTGAAGAGGTAGTCCTCGAGGCTCTGTTTCAGCGTGGACAGTTGGAGCATCGCGTTACCGAAGTCTGCCGGATCGGTCACGGAGAGCGGGAGCGCTTGGATGTCCGCAGCTATTTTGTCAAGCGGTGCGGCATCGGCCTCCGGGGGCGTTTGCTTGCGGCATTCGGCGAGGGTCGCCTCGGCCTCTTTCTTTCCTTTCACAATAGGCTCGGCAAGGCTGACAAGTTTCACAGCGTTTCCTTCCTTGGAGATCGCCTTCTCACCGGCAGGGAGGATCCAGTCGCCTCCGATGCGGTCTTTGAGCGCGTTGCCGAGTTTTTGAGGATCGCTCTGAGCGTCGGGCAGGAAATAGAGCCAACCGAACGCGCCCGGGTTGAAGAACTTCGCCCCCGGAGCGGAGGTGGCGAAATTCCGCTTTCCAGCATAGCCGAAACGGCAGATCGCAAAGCGCCAGAGGTCCCCCGGCTTTGGCGTGCGCCCCAGAACGCTGTAGGGGAAGAAAAGCTCCGCATACCAACCCTTGTCATCCTTGCTGGTGGCCACATGCCAACCGTCGGGATTCCATGTCGTGTCCACATTGGCCCCGTCGAGCTGGAAGACACCGGCCTGCGTGCCGAGCGAGTTGATCACGAATTTCCTGAAACCCACCGCCGTTGCCGCCGGGTCGAAGTAGATTTCCGCGCTATCGTCGGTCCAGAGATCAGCACTGCCCCGATCCGTGATCGTGGCACGCAGCTTGTCCATATTTGGTTCATGAAGCCGGATGGCGAGATAGACCCCCTTGTCGTCGCAGGCGAGTTGGAAGTCGGTCTTGGATGGTGCCGGCGCGGGAGTGGTGCTCAGGAAATCGTAGAAGGTGGTGACTTTCGGAAGCGTCTGCCAACAGGCCTCGTCGAGTTTTCCGTCCACGACGGGCGCGGGGCCCGCCGGGGAGGCGGTGTGGAGGGTGATGACAGGCGCGGCGCTGATCGTGCCGAGCCCCAAGGAGGCTGTGAGGATGGCGAGGAAGGTATGGCGTTTCATAAAAAAATCTCCGGTTATTTGTTGGAAAGATCGATGGTGAGAGACTGTTTCTGGCCGGTGAGGATGTCGGTGACTTCCACGCGGTGCGCACCGGCGGGGAAGTTCCAAGCCAGAGGCAACTGGAAGTTCACCGGGCCCTTGCTCCATTGAAACTCCCGGAGCGGCAACTGTTCCACACCGTCGGGACTGAAGACGCTCAGCCTGTAGAACCTCTTGACTGCAGCTCCCCCTTTGGAGGCTTGCGACGTGAGGGCGATCCCGAGCGCCTTGCCGCGCGTAGGCTTGCCGCTCATCTTGAGATCGAACCCGGGGATCGCCGTCTCACTGAGTGTATAGAGAGTGTTCTTTCCGGCTCCGGCGGAGGGAATGATCTCATCGACCACGCCGAGATCCTTGCCGAGGCGGACATCATAGACCTGCATCTTGCGTCCGAGGCGCACCGCCTTGCCCTCGGGGGCTCCGGTGTTGATGCGGCAACTCAGGAGTTGGACGCCATCGCCTTGGAAGCGGGTCACGATATATCCGGAGGGAACTTCCAGCGTGGTATCCACTCCGGTATCGGCGAGAAGACCCTTCATGAAAGCGCCGAGAGCGGGATCATCAAGCTGGTTCGCCAGCGCCTTGCCGAGCGAGAAGTTCAAGAGGATGACCTTGCCCTTGCCGACATCGCGCGTGAGAACCAAAGGCACGCCCTCGGGGGTGGTGACCTGCGGCTTCGCATCGACCGCCTTGAGCTTCGCATCGGCGATCACATTCGCGACCTCCAGCGGGCTGCCGGAAGCCAGAGGAATCGTCGCCGTGAGGGTTTTTGGTTCGCCCGTTGTGTCCTGGGTGACGCCGAAGAGCTTGTCGAGAACCCCGCTCTCGCGGAGCGCCCCTCGTTGGTTGCGGAGACCGGGACGGATATCGGCCACGACCGTGCCGCCCTTCTCCACCCAATCGGCGAGATTCTTGGCGGTCGCATCATCCACGCAGAGCGTCTGCGGCAGGAAGAGGATCTTTACGCCGTCGGCGGCCAGTTTTCCCTCCCCGATCTGCTTGGAGGAGTAGAAAAACGCAGGGATCCCGACCGCTTCCGTCCAGGCAAGCAAACCGTCGCGCGTGCTGCCGCCCGATCCGAAGCGGACATCTACCGACTGGGCCTGGTCGCTGGAGCGCGAGAAGAAAATGCCAAGACCCGACTTCATCGCCGGGAGGTGGGCCAGGAGCGGGCCGACGCCGGCATTCACCTCCAGCATCACGGGCCACTGATCCTTCTCGAAGAAATCAGCGAAGCTCAGATCCGATCCGATCATCCCCTCGTGGCTGTCATGCTGAAAATAGAAGCTGGCATTCACGCCACCGCCGAGCACCTGCTCCCAGAGCGGTTGGCCACCACTGGAGCGCTGGGCCAGATAACCTCCCCACCAGTTGCCGCGCAGCAGATCAGGCGAGCCAAACGAGCGCATGAGGGCGTTGTCGAGGCGATTGGGATAAGGCCCCCACATCGTCAGACCGGGCAAGGTCATCTCCGGATCACCCATCATCGACCCCTCGGCGCCGATGATTTTTTTCGGATCGGGGTCGTTCTTGCGGATTTCCGCCGTCGCGCGGTGGTGGACATCGGCATAGAGCTTCTCGACAAAGCGCATCCAGAGGTGCTTGCGTGGAATGGCCTCCATAGGAAAGGGTTTCTCCATGTCGGGCACGGTGATCTCCTCGAAGCTCGCATAGGAACTCTTCCACTCGTTGTTGAGCAGTGCCAGGTCGCCAGCGTATTCCGCCTTGAGGAACTCCTGGAAGGCCTTCAGCTCGGACGGAGCGACCAGTGGACGCGAGTAGCTGAAATTATTCTCGTCACCCAGATTGTAGATATGAATGTATTCCTTGTAGGGTCCCGCCGCCTTTTCGGGACCTTGGTTTTTTTCGCCGAGCTTTTTCTGGAGAAACTCGGGATTGGCAAACGAGGCATCGGGCTCCTTGGCACTGGGGCCCCCCACAATGACGCGGAAGCAATAGTCCATGCAGTGGGCATCGCCGCGAGCGGTGATCAAAGCAAGCACCGCAGGCCCACCCGTCATGAAAGTGTTGAAGCCAGCCTTGCGCATCTGCGACATCATCGGCAGGCCTAACACGGTCGGGTAGCCCGCCCCCCAGACCAGATTAACGAATTCCGGCATCGGACGGCCCACAAAAAACTCGGTCTTCGCCACCTGCAGGCAGCGTTTGCCCTGCCACAGCTCCACGCGCAGCACATGGGGAATGCCGGTTGCCAGCTCCAGCCCGCCCTTGATTTCGTTGTCGGCGCCTTTCACAGGCTGCTCGCCACGCAAAATCTCACGCCCATCGCGGTCGGTGGCCGCATAGCGGAGCGTGAGCCCTTGCAGGGAATCTCCGGCGAGCTTTACCGGCACAGTGAGGCCCTTGGCCTTGTCCTGGAGCTTCGGCACCTCGCCGGGCGTTCCGAGTTGGGCGATCGTGGCCGAGGCGGGAGCAACCTTCAGGGCGAGAGTCCCCCAGTATTCCGTGCCGGCCTTGGAAACGAGGCGATAGTTCAGGAAATGCTCGCCCGAAGGAAGCGCAGGCACCTCAAAGGAGAGCGCCGTCTCCTTGCCAGCGGGCAATTTCTGCTCGGGCAGTTCCACCCGGTCGCCAGCGAGGCTGCGGATCACACCCTTCACCGTCAACTCCTCGGGGAGGTCAAATTTCCCAACCGCGATTTGGGCAGGCTTGCCACCATCCGCCATCTCCGCTTCGCGAGGGTTTCCGGCGGCGGGCACAACCTTGGGTGCCTTCGAGGGGGTCGCCGCCAGAATGGCCTTGGCCACGGCGGAGAGATACTCGTCGTAGTAAACCTCCTCCTCCAACGCATAAGGCATCATAGGAGTGAACGGGTGCCAACCGATGTTCACATCGCCGTTGCGTTTGCCCTTCGAGTTGATCCAAACAACCCTGCCCTTGCCGAAGTTCCACATCTGCACAAGTTCTCCATCCTTCGCCGCAAGCGAGGCCTGATAAGCCGGCAAGGCGGCCACCGGCACGCCGGGTAAGATCTCATCGAGCTTGTGCTCGCTCAACTCCGCAAGCATACGGGCTTTCACCGCAGGCGCCACGCCGGGAAATTTCTCATCCACTCCCGAAGCCGGATAGCCGGCCTCGAACTCCTTCGGGAACTTGAATCCGCTGAGCTTGGGACTGGGTTGAAAGAGGACCAAACCGGTGCCGGCAGCCACCTGCTTGAGGACACCAGCCTGGGCCCTTGGAGAGAGAGCGCTGAACTGGGTGGCGTGCCCGAAAACAATGACATCCCACTTTTCCTTGTCCAAAAGCCTGTTCAGCTTCTCCAGCTTCTCGGACTGCAAGGCCCCGGCGATCGGGGCGACATACATACTACTGTCACCCAGAGCATCCACTCCCATTGGCCCCTGATACAGAACCGCATCGAAGGTGAAATTGACCCGCTGCTTGAGCTCCGCCACTTCACGCCCCCCGGTGCGCCCCGGCACCAGAAACAGAATCTTCGGCGGACGCACATAGTCGGCGGCAAACGGCTCGCACGGCGTCACAAACCGCTCCGGCCGGATCTCCGTGAAGAACCTGCCGTCCACACGATTCGTTGCCTGGAGAGCACAGGCTGTGAGAGTTAGAAATCCAACGGTGAAGAGTATTTTTTTCATAATGTGTTTTTGAGGGTGGATTGGAATTTTTTTGCGGTATTTTAAGACAGAATTTACAGAATTTAAAAAATTGATGGAAAGAGTTTTAAAATGATAAATTGAGAAATTTTTAGACCTAATATGTCTTGCTTTAATTAATTCTGTTAATTCTGTCGAAACTTGTTCCGAAGTATGGACTACATAATTTCTGAGTAGGTGCCGAGATAGCTACGACTGGGGCGGCGGGGATACGATTCCAGATCGCCCTCCGCAATATCATCCCCGCTTGCAGCGGCAACAATCTGATCCGTCGGGAAGACTTGCTCCGAATCATCCTCTTCGTTCAAAGAAACAGCGAGGCTTGATGCCACCGAGAAATCCTTCTGCACGCTCGAAGCGTGCCACAAGGTAAATGCCAAGAACAAACAAGCCGCTGCCGGAGCAAGTGCTGCCCAGGCAGGCTTGATGCCAAACCACGCCGGCCGGCTCTCGGAAACGGACTCCATCAATCGCCGGCGGAATCCCGGATTGATTGCGACCTCGGGAACCCGTGCGGAGGCGGATCGCAATTCGCCGGAGATTTGACGCATCAGCTGGAGATGCCGCGCACAGGGATCGCAGTCGGAAATGTGTCGGGCGATTTTTTCGGCGCCAAGACCGTCCTCACACCCGCTCCGCTCGCTGACGAGCAGGCTGATCTCCTTTTGAATATAGGCGCAGGATATTTTCTCCACTCTCCTTAATCCCCGCGAAGCACAGAAAGGTTCAAAGTTTTTTTCATTTTTTCCAAAGCATGAAAAAGCCGTGACTTCACGGTCCCAAGCGAGACGCCCGTGGCCGAGGCGATTTCCTCCAGGCTGGCATCACCAAAAAAACGCAAGACGAGAACCTCCCTCTGCTTGGCAGGAAGAGCATTCACGCAGCGCCGGACCCACACCGCGCGCTCGTCCTCCTCACAGGCTTCGTCGGGGGATCCCTCCATCGCCTGCAGGCGACCCAGGGCCTCATCGCGAGCCTCCGCACTCAGACAAAAAAACGGCCTCAGCCGCGCGTAGCGCAGGGCCTTGTGGTGGCGGTGAAGAAGAATGGCATGCAGCCATGTCGAAAGTCGGCAACTCCCGTCAAAGCGAGTCCGGCCTTTCCACGCCTCCACCAGCGTTTCCTGCACGAGATCCTCCGCCAGACTCTGGTCGCCACAAAGGGCTATAGAGCGGGAGAGCAAACGCGGTGCCTCCGCCATCGCGTCGTCCAAAAAAACCGACCCGTCGCGATCCTCGCAGAACAATGCTGCAGGCAGCGGAAGGAAGGGAGAGGGATTTTCCATGGGGGTCAAAATGAAGCGTGGGTCTGGGAGCTTAGGATTTCTTTACAGCAGATATATCCTTGAGTTCAGCGAGCAAAAAAACAGCCGAGAGGTGGGATGAAGGAATCATGAAATGTGAGGCGTAAATGCAAGGCACGCATTCGATCGGATGAACAGCCGAGCGAAACGGAGTGCATAGACTACAGGTATGCTGCAATTGGCAAATACTTTTTTACTTTTCGAGGGAAACAGAGAGAAGGAAGAGAGACTCGCACAGAGGCGCGGAGCAACACGGAGAGAAAGGCTTGGGAGAATAGACAGAATTTACAGAATTTTTTTGGAGGTCAGCACGCTGCCGCGCGGCTTGTGCCAATGGGAGGGCCCATCGTCCTCGCATGGCCCATTTTTCAGCCGCCCTCCGGCTCGTAGAGCCTACGGGTCGGAGAGCAGCGGCGTTATCGTATTCCAAGGTAGGGATGCCAGGCCCTTGGCGTCCCAAGTTTCAGCTGCGAAGCAGCGTCCCTGCTGGAGATGCAATGGCGGCCTTGCCGCGCAAATGGGTCAGCGGCGGCCTCCGGCTCGTAGCCTACGCCTCGGAGAGCACGCCGACCCTACCCTTTGATGCACGAGCGCAAGACGGGGTTCGCCCATCGATGAGGTTGCGGTGCGAGTGTCTTTCACGCTCGAGACGAACGTGCTCCCCTTTTTCGCGGTTCGTGAAATTCGGGAGGGGCATCGTCCTCGCATGCCCCATTTTTCAGCGGCGTAGATGCTGTAGGTGTCGTGGCATTCGCCTACGACACTTACACCAATCCCGCAAATGACAACGGGCGCTCCGTGAAACGCTTACCCAGAAAGGATGGGCGCGGGGCGGGGTTTGGTTATCGATGAGGTGGCGGCGCGAGTGTCTTTCACGGTCGGGACGACCGTGCTCCCCTCTTTCGCGCTGCCGCGCGGTTGCTGTAGCGGCGTCTCTATGAGCGCCGGGGGGGGGCTCCGATTCGGCAGTCATAGACAGCCGCTACAAAC
>JBIKUM010000139.1:0-7731 GCA_044347585.1 Terrimicrobiaceae bacterium | reverse complement strand
CTTCCCGCGCCAAGCCAGTAAAGACAGTGCCGTCGGCTCGCCCCATTTGTTCTTTGCAAACTCCGCCCGCGCCACTCGGCGACCCCAGGCATCCGGCAGGCAATCCGCTAAGAATCCCGGCAAACCCTCCACGCCCTTGGCTCCGTTGAAGGCCACATCGCCGAAGGGCAGGCTGATTGGCGAGAGATTCAGCCCGCGTGCGATCCACTCCGGATCATAGGCGAAATACAGCGTCCCACGGTGCACCAGATGCCCGATCGTCGTGCCATCCCACCACAGAACCTTGAGCCGCTTGTCCACTCAGCTCTTCCTCCTTGGTTTCGAAGCGTTTTTGCGCTCCGGGCGTAGCAGGTCTTGCAAGCGCAATTCCGGCTCGGTCGCGGGAATCACATCTCCCAGTGCCTCGGCTAAACCCAGCGCCCCCAGCGCACGCACCACATGGCGAAACTCCACCGTCCCGTCGCCCTGCTCGATCTTCCGGTAGGTGGGCACGGAAATCCCGACGACACCGGCTACATACTCCTGCGACAAATTCCGGCGCAATCGCAGCGCCTTCAGCCGAATCCCAAATTTTTCCAACGCCTCGGCATCTCCTAAAATAGAAATCATGTTTTCTAAAGAAACCAATTTGTCGATTAAATGCAAAGTATAGTTTTTTAAAAAAGTAGAAAATTGTATGGCGAAAGGGCGAAAGAAGAACCACATCTCCGAGCAGTCACCTTTCGATTTTCGCTATTCTACTTTTCAATTTCTTCGATCCATTCCGCCAGTGCCAGCAACCTTGCACTGATGGGGGCGTTGAATTCGTGGCCGTAGCGGCTGTCGTAGTTTTGCGCCCAGTCGGAGGCAAGCTTGTAACCATTTGATGGATGGGGATGACCTTCAACGACCAGCGCCAGACCTGCCTCGACGGCAAGCCTAAGCGACATCACAAATTAAAAAACAGGGGTTCCCGAATTCGGGAGCCCCGCCCTTTTTTCCCGGGTCACCGCACCCCGTTTTGGGCGCTCCCGCTTCGGTGGGCGAAAAAAACACCCCGTCAAACATTCCGGGCCAGCCGGAACAAAATCAGGCCATGTGGATTTTCCGGTGTGCATGAGAAGCAGAAGTAAGGGTATGGGGAGTTGCCATTGAGGTGTTTTCTGCAGCCTCCGCGGATTCGGTGAGGGGTTCCGCTTCCTTCGGCGTCCCAGCGCCATTCCCAATCGGTATCGCTCATGAGGTGGACCCCAAGCTCCGCTCCTGACTGGCACAATGGGTGCTCCTCTGTTGCTTGGCCTTCCTCGACGACTGCTGTCGTGTTCGGCGCGCTGGCGGTCTTCGTCGAGTGGTTTTTCTGTGACAATGGTCCGCCGCGTGCTGTCCATTCCCATTCAATGTGGGTTGGCAATCTGTAGCCGTTGCCCTTGGCATTCATGCTGATTTCGAAAGGTTCCACCGAGCCGTGCACCCAATGCCGGAGGGTCTCGCCTTTTGCCGAATACACAGGCAGAAACCCTTCGTGCTCGCTCTTTGCATTGCACCACTTGAGCGTGTCGCCCCAGTTCACCTGCGCCACAGAAGTCCTGTTTGGCGTGGAAGTAGCGGCATCTATCTCATAGCCGTGTGCCAATCCCCATGCTCTCACCCACTCCCATTCCTCGACGAGCACAGGATATTTACCGATTTCGAAGGAAGGCACCCGAGCGTCGGCAAATGCCGAATCGCCCGGCAAATTTCCTCCCGCACCTCCAGCAGAACTGTGCCGTCCACTGTGAACTCGGATGGCCGCGCAAATGCCAGTAGCAATCTTTTCCTGTCACCCAGCTTGTTGATTCCTAATTTCTCCAGATCGCTGTCGTCCAAATAATTGATGATATCGTCCTTGACGGCTTGATCTGCAAAAAGAGGCATGAGGTGCTCGAGCTTTGTTTCCTCGAGGATCGCCTTGAGCCGGTGTTTCATCCCGTTACGATTGGGTGCTGCGGGCCAGGCGAAAACCAATGACGCCATAGCGGGTTTCGGGACTTCGGCTTATGCGGTAACACACCGTGCCTTCGCCTTCTTTGTTTCTCCAACTGCCCCCGCGTATGCGGTGTGCGTATCCGCTCTCGTCGAGGTCCCAGCACCATTCCCACACATTTCCGCTCATATCGTGGATTCCCAGCTCGTTCGCCGCCTTTTTGCCAACCGGCTGGACCGAGCCTGCCGCGTTTTCTTCATACCATCCGACATCCGTTGGAGTATCGCTGCCGCTAAATTTGTAGCCCCTGCTCAGCGGACCGCCGCGAGCCGCCCATTCCCACTCCGCCTCTGTGGGAAGGCGGTAGCCATTCGCCCTTTCGTGTCTTGTGATGAGGCGTGATCCATCGGGGCCAAACTCGCCGCTTCGGTAAACTTTTCCCTCCATGTGGTAAACGGGTCGCAACAGCTCATGCTCGCTCTTCGCGTTGCACCATTTCACCGCATCATACCAGCTCATGTGCGTGATGGGATGCCAACTGCCTTTGGCTTGGCC
This sequence comes from Terrimicrobiaceae bacterium, assembly GCA_044347585.1. Lineage (GTDB taxonomy): Bacteria > Verrucomicrobiota > Verrucomicrobiia > Chthoniobacterales > Terrimicrobiaceae > UBA967. The sequence continues at coordinate 5,234 of JBIKUM010000139.1, read as the reverse complement.
CGCTCCGAGTTCATAGCCGTTTGCCAATCCCCAGACGCGCACCCATTCCCACTCATCCTGCATCACAGGATACTTGCCGATTTCAAACTCCTCGACGCGCAGGCCCGCCAATTGGGAGTCTTGAGGTAAAGTCCCGGCGCCGACGGTGATCATCACGGTGCCGCCGAGAGGCAGGTCGATATTGTAGGAAAAAGCGGCGAGTAGTCGCTTGCGGTCGCCCAGTTTGTGAATCCCGAGTTCCTTCAAATCGGAATCCGTCAATTTCGTCAGAATTTCGTCTGTGATGCCCTGCTCCGAAAAGTTCGGCAGCAAATGCTCCAGCTTCTCCGACTCCAGAATTGAGGTGAGTTCTTTGCCCATGCCCGAAAATACCAAGCCTCTCCCAGGCTCAAAGGTGGGTATTCCCCGAATGAAGGAAGCTCCGGAAAAAACTTGTCAAACGCTCAGGCGGCAAATCTTTTTTGAGGTGAAATCTCTCGCGCCCATGTCTCAAAGCTCTCCGCGAAAGGCTCGGTGCTTCAAGCTCGGAGGTATTCCTTCCTCGTGTAAACAGCAAGCGGCTCAACTTTACTTATCCGTCCCCTTCTTCTTGGCCATTTTGCCCTTCGCTCTTGTCTCGTCAGCGAGCACTTCCGCAAGGGCCTGTGGGGAGTGAATCGAAACTCCGGCGATGGTTTGGCCATAGAGTCGGCCGAAATGGGTTTTGTCGCCGGTGAGGAGGGCTTGGCAACGGTGTTGGATGGCGGAGGCGAGCACGGGGCGGTCTTTTTCCGGCAGGAGCAGGGCGAGGCTGGGGGTTGGCAATGCGGGCGGGCTCGCGAGGCGGGAGATGCGGAGCAGGACGCTCTCGAAATCGGGCAGTGCGGCGGAGAATTTTTGCTCCAGATTTCTGCGGGCCTCGGCGATCACATACTCGTCGGCGACGCATTCATGGCCGTGCACATGGATTTCCTCGACGAGTCGGCGGATGGCTCCAGCGGATTTGGCCGCAGAGAAAAGGATATTGGCATCGAGGAAAACACGCATCGGCTATGGGGTCGCGAGGGGTTGGTTTTTCTCGAACCAAGCGGCCAGCTCGGCCTCGGCCTGGTCGAACTCGGCGATTCGCTCGTCTGTGTAAATCTCAATGGGCACGGTGACAGCCGGACGGAGGAGAATGCCCTCCGGCGTGGTCTCGGCGATCAGGTTGTCCTGGGGCCGGATACCTGCCGCCTCCCGCATTTTCGCAGGCAAGGCAATGAGTCCGCGTCCGGATATGGTGAGCGTGGCTTTCATGGATCCAATATTGCAGAAATGCAGAAGAACTGCAATTGAGCTTTCAGTTGCTCCTCGTCATTCAGCACACGCTGTGTGCTGAATCTTAAAAATCGCACCAGATTGGGCACGAAGTGGGATTTGTTTTCTGAGGTCTGAAGGTTTTAATTAGACCTTCGATTTGACTTCCCGACTAATCGCTTGCTCTGCATTCTTGACGGATGTCTGCTTCTGAGGATTCTGATGCTCTTTCTGTTCGTGGATCAGTCCGCAAGCTGTTTGCTCATGCGCTTGCCAACCCAACTGACACCGCACTCGATCCAGTGACCCGCACGGTCAAATTCGGAGTGCGGGCCGACGAGAGACTCAAGCGAGAACTTAATCGCCACTTCGATGCGGCGGACGCTTTCCGTAGATCATTGGCAACGGACCTCGAAAGGATGTTTGAGCAAGAGCCTGTGCGGTTTTTTGAAATGGTGAATGCTTCCGTAGGCAAGCCGTTTGAAGGGAAATCCAATTGCTACGGTTGGCTGCTTACAAAATACATCACAGGTCAATGCAGGGCTGGAGTTATACCCGACATAACCATGGCGGTCGTTGCCGAGTTGGCTTCAACGCTGAAGTCGTTTGCAACCCGCCGCTCAAATGTTTCCACGGAGAGCAAGACCACGGTGGAATCCAATGCTCGCCTCTGGTCGGTTGATATTCCCTCATTGGTCGAGGAATTGAGCTTGGATGATGTGCCGCCGCCGCCATCAGCGATCAATCTGGAGCAGCCGAGCGACTCGGAGATCGACGCCTACAATAAATGGGTGGCGCTCGCCCGAATGTGGGCAAACCTCGTTCTAATCCAGCGTCACCGGGTTCCCCGCGATGAGGCGGCATTGCCGCGCTACCTCAAGCATTTTCCGGGGTTTCCATGCAGTCAGAGGTTCAGAGACCGGGTGGAACTCGACGAGGCGCTCCATGCACTGCGGGACGCCGTGGAATCCTTGGTGGAACGCAATATCAGTCAGTATGCATCAATTAGCGACGAGGAGTGGCAAGCGATCCTCGCTCGGTTTCCCGGCCCGGTGGAGGGCAGCACTGGACCTCGCACCATTCGTGCATCCGTTGGTCGCAGGCTCCATGCACTGCTCAAGGATTCACCAAGCACTCCAAGAGAGGATTTGGCCCGAGAGATTATTGCAGGATTGCTACGCGGTGCGGACAAGGCCGAGCGGCACTTTCGCAAAAATTCCGTTAACGACAGGCAGTCTGTTGCCAAACTTCTCAACATTCTGAACACGGCGGCGGTTTTTGCACTGGAGCCGTTCCGTGTGCGGTCCGACTATGTCGCATTGTTTCGAGAAGACACGGCCCGCAGAGACGCCTACGGAGCCGCACGGGGCGCACTGCATGACGCTGGCGACACCAGTGAATCGATCCAAATCGCTGGCTTTTCCATCAGAGAAAACGGGACGGCACGCTATAATGGATTTCTCTGCCATCGCCATATAGGAACTGGCGACGAGTGGGCCTTTGCGGTTCAGTTGGGGAGCGTCAAAGAAATGAGGATCGCGCCCGAGGAATCGGTTGATCTACGCAGGCGGTTAACCGGATGGACTGCGTTGGCAACCATTGGCGGTTCGCGCAAGTTGGCTCAATACAAACCAAAGGAAGTTCATCGCGATCGACTCTGGATTCCAAATACCGAGCCACCGATCATGTTGCCACTCCAACTCGGAAAACGACAGGGCCGCGAATACCTGTGGCACGCTGATCGCGGGCTGAAAGAGAGGAACGGATGGACACTCGCCAATGGTCGGATTCTCCGCATCTGCCCGAGCGGGCGCAAAGACCTTGCCTCGTTTTTTGTCGTCATTGCATTGGAGCGCGAAGTCCCAAACATGGCTGAACCTCTGCCCGGAAAACTCATCGGCGTGGACCGTGGTGAAGCAGTCCCAGCGACATTTGCAGTTCTGGATTCAGCAGGAAGAGTTCTGGAGCGCGGCAAAATCCATCCCGAATACCGCGACCAGCAAAGGAAGTTTGCATCGCAAAAAAGCGAGATGCAGAGCCGCTATGGGGGCTACAGCCGCTGGTTGAAGGCCAAAGAGCGCAACCGTGCAAAATCTCTTTCCGGGGAGGTTTCCCGCAACCTCCTCGATCTTGCCGCAGCCCACTTGGCTCCGCTGGTTTTCGAGCGCCTTGGCAGTGGCATTGCCACTCGCGGTGGGGCAAGGCAGCTGATGAGTCTCATGCAATACGAGAAGGTCCTTTCCACCATCGAGCAAAGACTCGCCGAGGCGTCTTGCTACAAGACCCCGAGCGCACCGACCTACAGAAAAACCAAATGCGGCTTCGTCGGATTTGTTGGGGCATCCTACACCTCATCCACCTGCTCACATTGCGGGCAGGTTCATTCCGCCCGTTTCTATAACGAGCTCGCCGCCACCTTGTCCTGTCGCGAGCATGGAGCTTGGTCAGTGATGCTCGGTTCCAACCGGATTGTGCTGCCAGCGACCTACAGGGTTTGGATTCGCGCTCGCGGGGAAGTCGAGGTTTCGGTTGGTGAACGATTGGGTGAGATTTTTAGGGATCAGAATTTTACTGCATTACCCAAAACCCGAGCCGCTGCCGCGATTCGCACACTCAAGTCCTCGCTTCCCTACAGACCATCACAAGATCAGTTTATTTGCCTGCGGTGCGGTCACCAAGACGATGCCGACCTTCAAGCTGCCGTAAACATCGCGAGGAAATTTCTCTTCGTCGCCGAGAATCCCCGGGCAACCTCTGGTGATTCTGATGAGGGTCGCCGGAGTGTCGAACCCAAGTGGCAGTCATGGTATGAGTCCAAGTGCCAATCTTGGGCTTGACCCGGTTGCCAAATCCACGCAATACAAGGCTCGTTATAGTTACTTTTGAACTATGCGGTCAGCCCGCCCAACGGGACCTGCCGCATACCTCCTATTAGGTATAGTCGTTCTTTAGCAGTTGAAAATTGGGCATTGGTCAAACTCTCATTCTGGTCATTTCATTGGTTGTTAATGCGATGAACCCGACCAGTTGGGACTATGCCTCATCGGGGGTATGGTCAAAAGGAAATGATCAGCGCGCCTTCTGGCACGCCGCCGTTGGGACTATGCCTCATCGGGGGTATGGTCAAAAGCGATGCGCGGCCCCGCTTTGCCCCTGCCGCGTTGGGACTATGCCTCATCGGGGGTATAGTCAAAAGTCTTCTCTGGTTACGGATTTGGAGTATTCCAATTTGGCAATACATGGTCATACTTTGAACGACCCCCACAGCGGCTCCAGATCAGCGTCATCGAGCGCCAGCAGCTTGAACTTGGCATCCAGTTCAATTGCTTTTCCGACTCGCGTCTTCGCCTGTTCGATGTCTCCGAGTTGGCAGGCATAGCACCCGAGGTTGAAGTGCGTCATCGCATCGCCGGGGAAGCGCTCGACGACCTCAACTTATCAACGAGCGAAAATATCGGCGGATCGGAAAATTTTTTCAGTCAGAGTGTGATTTTGAAAAAAAGCAATGGCTCTTCGGGTCGAAAAAAACAATGGGGGTGGTTTACCGAAAAAACGGCAAGCAAGTGGCAGCACGATTTTTTACATCTTCAATTTTCTATCCAAATTATTGAATATGGAGGGGGAGCCGACGACGGGATTTGAACCCGTGACCTATCGATTACGAATCGATTGCACTACCACTGTGCTACATCGGCGATGGAAGTGAAAAATGCCACAGAGCATTAGCGCTGCCAATGCGATTTTTGGTTATTGGGCGAGTTCGGGTGCAGGACAAGAAAGTCACGGATTCTCGCAGAGCGTGTATTTTTTTGGCTTGTGTAATGTCTAGTTGCTAGACAAAATTATTAACCATGAACCCAAGCTCTTCTCATCAATCCAATCGCAAAGCCTTGATAGATCAAATCGCCGCCATCACCACTATGCAGCCAGGAACCCTTGCCGAAGAGTGGCGAGAGCGT
>JBIKUM010000137.1:0-7762 GCA_044347585.1 Terrimicrobiaceae bacterium | reverse complement strand
TCGCGCAAGCCCCATCCGGGGCCGACTGCGCTCGGCTCGCTACGCTCGCCTTCACTCCGTCGGCCCCGGAAAGGGCACTCAGATCGTGAAGAGCCCAATTACAGAAGAAACTTTACACCCCCTGCTGCCAGCTCCATATCAGAACAGGTCATTCCGCTCGGAGCTTGTTCGGGGGCACTGACAGCCGTTCGCCTTACGCGACTGCCCGGAGTCATTCGTGGAGATAACGGAAACGAGCAAAGGTTAATCTGGCTAAATCCCAATCCAGCTTCGATGCCCCTAGAGCAGTTTTCAAAAATCCGATAGGTGAGGCAAAAGTGCAGAAGATTCTAAAAATATTTTGTATGTAACTATTAAAAAGTATATTATGATAATTATAGACGAATTGAACGTCCTGCCCTATTCATTGTCTCAAATTGCACCTCTTACTTTTCAACAAAAGCACGGCCAACTCGTGAAGTAGCCGCCGCGCCAATTTCCTATTCATGCCCAACAAACTCAAAGCCGGAACCCTTCGCGTCTCCTATGTGGAGAGCATTGCGATCAATAGAGCCATCTCGATTCTCGCATCAGTCAAAGGCGTTACGATCAGTTCTCTGATTCGCGAGGCCACTGAGCAATACTTGGTGCGCGAAGATCCCAATGGCGCGATTCTCAAGACCGCCAAGGAGCTCGTAGCCGGGCAATCTGAATCAGTGGATCAAAGAGTCACAGAGCCTTTGAATCCTGAAGTAATCGCCAAGATCGGAGCGCTGATAAAAAAAGTTGGCTCAGGCTGAAAGCTGCATTGCTGCACTGCTTCATGCTGCCGTTGAAAGTCTCTTGGTCTTAGTGCCCGTGAGCTTATCTTCATCGTCACGCCAGCGGGGATCGCTGACTCAGATTCGACAGCGCCTTTCGTTATCTAGCCCTCGGCCCTGATCGGGAGGGGGCTTTATGTCTTGGAGCAGACTGGGGATTTCCATGCGGTTTCCTGCTCATAAGCCTCGCTCGGGGTTTCTTTTTCTTCGGGGTCGCGTCTCCGATTGCGATAACCTTCGCGGCCATCGCCCGCCTGCTTGTCCAGGCAGCAATGAATCAAAGACTCAGGGAACCGTGAAGCTACCGGAGTCGTGTCGAAAGAAAAAGCGGTATTCCGAACTCTTAACCGCCCGAAGACAAGCTACGAAGGCATGGGTTTTCGATGGGACACCGCTTTGGCCTTACCGCTGTAGGTTTTGCATGGAATGGCATCTCACCTCGCAGTCCCCCGACGAGCAACTTAAAAACGGACACAATACAATACTGAAATGACTGACTTACCATCAAGGCGTTACACTTGCACCGCCTGCGGTCGAAGGGGCCGAAGGAACAACGCACCTTCGGAACGGTTACGGGAACCAGTGTGCCCTCGCTGCGAGGCTGCAATGGTTCACTTCGACATTTATGCAGAACTCATTCCGTTCTGGCAGAAGCGGAGGTTTAAGAACAGCCCTGAGTTCAAGAAGATGCTCGAAGTCTCTGCCTACTACGACGAAATAATTAAAAACATCAAGAACAAGTGAAAACACAAACATTAGATGACCTATATAAAGTTGTCCTGCACACCTTAGAAAAAGAAACCCAACGCATCGTGGAAGAGGAGGCCAAGAACGCCGCTCAACGAGTGGAGGAACGGGTTCGCGCCCAAGCTGGACAGATCGCCACAAAAGTAGCCTCTTACGTTAGTTACGAGTCAATGATGAGCGAACTCCGCATTACAGTCAGGCTACCCGACCGAGATGACAGAGGAAGAATTTAACCAAGCCGTCGCCGACAATTTTGCAAAGCTGGTCAGAACCGCCGAGGCAGTCCTAGGGTGCCACGATTCCGCCAAGGACTCAGTGCAACAAGCTGTCATCCGAGTCTGGAAGAACATCGGCACTTTTGATCCGAAGAAGGGGGCCTTTGTAACACTGCTTCATGTCGCGGTGAAACGCCAAGCCATAAGCCATCAAATCTCGCGCAAGCGTAGGATTGCTGGTATGGAGTTCTTGTGGGCAGAGACGATTGTAGCAGAGCGCCCGAAGAAGGACGACCCACGCATGGATCGCTTGATGGAGGCCCTGGGCGAGTTGCCTGAGAAGAAACAGGCACTCCTTCGGAAACACTTCTTCGAGGGCAAGACCGTAGCGGAAATCGCCGAAGAGATGGGTCTGTCGCGAGCCGCCACGGGCGCACGGCTTCAGACACTCAAGGGTGCTTTGCTTCATAAGAGGGCGCGGGGGTGGGAAAGCTAAGGTCTGCGGGCCTTTTAGCAGTGAAGCACCCAAGGATTACTGACTCGAGGCTATATCACGCTTCGCCAAGGTCCGCCAGCGTCCCAAATGAAATTCCCATCCTGCTTCTCCAGCGAAGAAATGACGATAGGGCGGAGGAATTCAGCAAGGAAGTTCACAACATCTAAAAATGAGTCTGGAGCTTTGGTGAATCGATTCCGGCGAAGAAACGCAGTCCATTGGGCGACCTTTGATGGACTCATCGCGAACTCTTCCGTGAAACACACGGGACTGTCAATCAACGCTGTGCCTCGATTGGAAAAAGTCTGCTCAATCGCATGTGAAAGTTCCGGCCTGCGGAATTGTCCAGTTTTTGCCAGAAGCCAAATATCGAAAAAATCCTTCATGCGACTATTGAGTTCGCCCAGTTTGACCATCGTCTCGAACTTCTCTGCAATCACTGTTTCTCGATTGTAGGCGCGCAGAACGGGCGCGGCGTGACCAAGAATTGAGGGATAGACGATGGTTGTGGCTTCTGGCGTGATAACATCACTAAAGCCAATATCGATCTGCATCGGAGTGATCGCGTTCCCAAGATGTGCGGAGAATGTTGCCCGGACACCGTGATAGTCGGCATCCTCGGCAATGCGTTCAGTGACTGCCGATTCGTGATCGAAAACTATGCCATCCTCATCGGTCGGAATCCGGCAAATCGCCGCCATGGCATTCCGCACCAAGTCGAGGTCGTTACTCACTCTTCCGAGAAGATCAATATCCCTCGTCGGGCGGGAAAATGGCATCTCCCACGCCAGCAACATCAAGGCTCCCTTGAGAACGAAGTGATTCCGGTAATCGGAACGGGCAAGCCGATAAAGCCACCGTTCAAGGGCGTAGAATTGAGCTAACTCATTGAATGGTCTACCCGATTGGCGTGACAGATTCAGCAACCGCTGATGCACAGAGGCTGAGACATTCTTGATTGGTTTCACAGTGTTGCCTCCAAATACGGGCGGATCACATTTTCAACCCGGCAAACGCGAGCAAATCGCATCACAGCTTGATAATCCTGTTTAGGCTGGGATCGATAGGCGCGAAGAGCTTCAAGCGCGATATCAAGGCCCACTTTGTTGCGATACTTGAAAACATCTGCCAGAGATTTTTCCCGGCAGTAAACCCGAATGGCAACGCCATCGAGACTATGGGTTTCAATCCCAGCATTCAGGGATTCAGGAGAAAAGCGGAAAACTTTGATCGGAGGGTGATCGAGACGAGGTATCCGTGCCGTGCGAGGAAGGGCCACCTCCACCGCGTGCGGAATCTGTGTTGTCAGACGATGAAATGCGAGAGCTGTCAGCAAGCAAAACACAGCTTGCGGCACTTTCTTCGCAATAGTGAGAAGATCGGGTTCCCCCGGCGGCGGGAGTTCGGCAAGTCGAAACAGGCCGCGTGCGATCTGCTCGATTTCTCCGCGATCACGCATTTCATAGAGTGAGCGGGGGTGAATTCCAGCCCGCAGCGCCTCGCAAGTCCGCAGCGTTCCATTGCGTTCTTTGAAGGTGCGATGTGCATGTTGCGTTGAAGACTGCATGCCGGATAATAATGCAAACAGTCTTTAACATCATGCTGCATTTTTATCCAGCTACTTTTCAGGAAAATGAGAAACAGCGAGTCAAGACCACAAGCATTCTCAAGTTTGTGTTTGGTTTCCAAATTTTGAAAACATCTTCTCGCGACCACTGTCGGAACGGCTGCCCCCTCTTTTGCACCGCCTGGCATGGTCCAGAGGGATTATTAAAATGTTCGCCCTTGCTGAAGCTGTATTGCTTCATGCTGCCTGATTATCGTCTTCGATTCCGCACCGCCAATTGAGAATCCATCAGCACCAGCGGATACATATTCTTCAGGCCCTCGCAGAATCTGAAGCCTACAGACTCGTGGAGTTTGACAAGTTTTATTGGGATTGCTGCTTCACGGATGAAAAAATAGTTTTGATTCATGATTAGAAGCTTCTTTTTCGCCACCATTGCCGTGTCTGTGCTTTCTGGAACACTGCTTGGCCAAATTCAGATAGGTGCAGTTTACTGTGACGGGGATCAAAAAGCCCTTGATGAGCCATCCGCAATCGGCGCGCGTTTAGCTGTTGAGCAAGCCAATCGAGCAGGTGGTATCGGGGGGCAGCAAATCAAACTTATAACAATCACTCCGGATTCTTCACCCGACTCTGTAAAAAACGCTGTCTCGGATGCCTTGGAGAAAAATCCCGGCATCACCGCATTTGTAGGGCTCTCGGATACAGATCTTGCTGTGGCCGCCGGGCGGGTGGCGAAGAAAAAAGGCCTGCCTTTTATTACATCTGGAGCGACATCCCCAAAACTGCCTAAAGCACTAGGGTCGCGTTTTTTTCTCGCCTGCTTCGGCGACAATGTGCAAGCCGCTGCAGCAGCTCAATGGCTCCGCGATATCAAGGGCTGTAGCACTGTGGCTGTGATAATTGATCCCTCTCACACATACACCCGCCTGCTTGCGGGCTATTTTACCAAGGCCTTCCGCTTAGAAGGAGGGAGAATCACTGCCCAATCGCGCTTTTATCCCGACAATCATTTCAAGATCACTCCTTCCATTTTGAAAGCCGATGCCGTTTTTCTCGCTGCGGAGACAGTCAAAGATGCCATCCCTGTGATTCATCGACTTCGCTCGATGGGTTTTGCTGGTCCGATTATTGGCGGTGATGGGTTAGATGATCCTGAAACTTGGAGTAACCAACCACTTGCCGCGAATGTTTTTTTTACCACTCACGCTTTTCCGTCAAGCGCTCCAGGATCCGCCTCTCAATCAGTAATAAATAATTTTCAGCGCAAATTTAACAACTTATCTGGAGGCAAAGCCCCAAATTCGTTTTCAGGTTTGGGCTACGATGCCACCCGACTGCTCCTTCAGTCGATCACCAATGCCGGGAGCGCTAAACCCGATGAGATCACAAAGGCGATCGGGAAATCGCACCTCGCCGGTGTCACTGGTCAAATCCGTTTTAGTGAAGGCAATCGCGTTCCACTCAAACCCGTTTCGATCATCTCGGCAATGAAACCTCGCGACGCCGCGTTCCAAATCACCCCTACCAAGGTTCCTGCTCCTTGATACCGCGACTAATCTGGTCGCGAACAAACGCCGTCCACTGGGAAACAGATTGGGAATCCCTCACGGCATCAAGGTGTTTTTGAGCGGGCAGTTGCTGGATGGAAAGCCGTGGGCAGGCTGGACGAAACAAGCCAAGGGAGCCATCGCAGTTTTCCTTGCTCGAAAAAAGGGTCGTTTCGATATCCGTTGGAGTGGGCCGATAGCATCGCATCCATGTTCGCCTCCACTCCCTATTCCGAAGGAAATTTTCTTTTACCAATCTACGCTGCACAAATGGTAGACCGACGCCTTGTAGCGGAGCCAAGACCAAGATCCAAATCCAAGGCCTCCACCTGCTCCAGCGCCAAACGGTGCGGATAGCTCGTGCCTCCAAGTTGGGAGGATCGACAAGGAAGACACCTCCAACCGCTGCCTTCCGCTTTTGCAATTCCAACCCCGCCTCATGGGCGAGTAATGCTCCAAATGAAAATCCTCCTGTGAACACGGTGCGGTTCGCAATCTCCTCCGAATGGCAATCAATCAAAATCCGGGTGAGTTCATGAATGCCGTTTGAATTCTTCTCGACGGGATTTTCCATGCTCTTTTCATAGTCCAAGCCCAAAAGAGAAAAGCTTTTGAGTGGAGGTTTCGCCAGAGATGCCAAGCCACCCCCGAACCACAACAGAATCGGATTTCGGCGATCGTTGCCTAAAAGAGTCACGGAGTGCGAAGTGGAGGTCCGCAGATTTTCAATCAATGAAGTCAGTGGCAAATCCGCCAGCAGTGTGGCGAGAGGGATTCTCCACTGCATCTTTTCGGAAAGCTTTGCGGCGAGTTCGTGCAGGGATAGAGAGTCAAGCCCCAGCGCCAAGAGGGAGTCGGCACCATGAAAAATCGCATCCTTCGCATCACCTCGCAGAAGCGCTTCCGCCATCTCGGGGATTCGGTTGGAAATTTTGAAGGAGGCGAATCTCCCCTCGAGGATGTTTGTAGGCGAGGCCAAGGCGGCAAGGTCTATCTTCCCGTGACGGTTTCTCGGGAGTTGTTCGACTCCACGCAACTCGGTGGGGACAATCTGTCCATCCAAGCCCTCCGCCAAGATACGCGAAGAAACCTCTTCCAACGCATGCGCTGAAACATCCTCAAGCCCACACCAAACCAAGGGATGAAGTGATCCCGCAGGCCAATCCACAACAAACTCCCTCACGCCCGCGCAGGATTCCAATGCACGGCAAAGTGGGCCGGTATCGACCCATCGCGCTCCACGCTTATACATTTTGCCTGAGCGGCCCACATGGTTAAAGCTGCCGCCTGAGTCAATCCACCCGACATCACCGGTTACAAAAAAGCGACTTCCAGCCCCACTGGGAAAGGTTTCGAGGCGCAACCCATCTGCGTTGCGCACAAGGTATCCCTCCGCCAAATTCTCCGAAACGACCCGCAGCAAGCCAGTTTCGCCCGTGGCGAGTGCAGTTCCGGTTTCATCAGTTACCTCCAATTTTTTGCCTTGGAGTGGAATGCCGCAAAACGAAGCTGGCACCCCAGATCGAGCATCATGAATCTGATTGGCTGCAACACCAAACTCCGATCCTCCCAGCGCGTTCAAAATCCTTCCCTCTATTCCGGTCAATTTCATCGCTGCCTTCCAAGCTAGGGGAGAGCAGGCTTCGCCAGTCATGCTGATCCATTGAAAACACCCGCCAAACTCTTCGGCAAAGGCGGAAATCTGGCCTGGAGTGCCGTAGAGCACATGACTCTCGCGGGAAGCACTTTTTCCAAAAGATTGAAGACAACCGGCCAGCAGACATCCCAAAAAATGTTTGGTGGATGCACCGAACATCGGATCAACAAGCATGGAGCACTTCATGCCCGCTGAAAGTCCCAGCGTATCCGCATAACACCGCCCCTCGTGTAATGCCTGCCGCCATCCGCGCACAACAGCCTTTGGATCACCAGTAGAACCAGATGTGAAATAAATCGCATGCCATGCGTCCTCCCCGGGGACGTGATTGTCGCAGGATAATTCGTCCGATCCCATCCAACCTTCCACAACAGACTCAACCAATCGACGTAGTGCCGGTTCCTTGTTCAGCGTCGCCTCTCGTAAAGGCACCGGCACACCACCCGCAAGCCATACACCAAGTAGTTCAGAGAAAAAACTGGGCCGGGAAACCTCAAGGCCCATTCGAGCACCGGCCCGCCAAGAAGCGAGGCTGCACAAGCTCCGGGCCACGCCCTGTGCCGATGAGTCCAAATCCCGATAGTTTAGCGTGGTGCCGTTGATTTCGATCGCCGCCAAATCGCCATGGCGCGCTACAATTTCCGTCCAGATTTTCTGGAAACTTTCCGCCTGTTTAGGCTCCATGTTATCGAGCGCCGCAATCAATTGTTTTCAGGATGTTGAGCCGTTG
>JBIKUM010000262.1:0-4338 GCA_044347585.1 Terrimicrobiaceae bacterium | reverse complement strand
GTTTTTGCGCACAGATGCCAAGTGTGCCACACGCATTACTGGTGGCAATTACTTTTTGAGGGGGTATTAAAAAGTGGCTTTTTCGCGGGCTTTTCTGAGGAACGCGCCTTGCAACACTTTTGTTGCGTGTGCTATTTTTGTTTTGTGCCGAGAAAGACCATTACCGCGAATGTATCGCTGCCGCCGGAGATTCACGCTTGGGTTAAAGGCAAGATCGCCGCCATCTTGGAAGCGGAACCCGCCGCCAATCCGACATTTACCAGCGTGGTCTCGGATGCCCTGCGCCGCGCCATGCGCGATGAGGAGAAGGCGACACTCCTGTCGGAATCCCAAGCGGAAGAGCCTGTGCCGCCTGTTTCAAAAACCAAGGGCAAATACAAGAACGCGCGCGAAAGCAAAAAGCAGGCGGGATTGTGAAGCGGTTCGGTAAAGTATCCAGTCCGCCGTTTCACTTTTTTGCAGGCGGTGCTGGATTTCGAGGAGAGTCGAGCGGTGATGTCCGAGGTTGTGCGTGATTTTATCTTTTGACCAGGAGTCGTTGTAGCGGGCAAAATTCAATCATCGTAGTGCCCTTTCGCCTGAGCTACGATCAAACTGTCTCCCTCAACTCGATAGATCAGCCTATGCTCCTGATCGATTCGCTTTGACCACCATCCAGAAAGCTCTCCCCTCAGTGGCTCTGGTTTTCCTGCTCCTCCGAACGGATTCCGTTTGGTTTCTTCAATCAATCGCAGCAGCCGCTTGGCTAACTTGGGATTCATCTGAACCCAATATTGCAAGTCCTCGAAGGCCTGCTGCCTAAATTCCAAGCGCACGCTTCAAATCCTCCGTCGTTTCAAAGATCAAGTGCTGAGGGGTTTTAGAAGTGATGGCTTCACGAAGGCGTTTGGCATTTTTCGGTGAACTCAACAGTCGGGCGGTCGTGTCTTCGGATTGCTGGGGCTGCGCGCTCGATGGGGTGAGCGTTTTAGAGAGAATGAATTCTTTGATCGTCATGCCAGCGAAGGTGGCGAGGGTTTTGATTTGCCGATGCTGCTCCGCTTCGATTTCAATGGTGAGTCTGTTCATACCCCGAAATTTGTCAAAATCCTCAAAGTTGTCAACCGCTGGATTGTTGCCCCAGCAGAGAGGCTGCGGCGTCATTTTTATGGGGCGTTAAGCCGATGAGGACATCGGCGTTCCAGGCGCAGCGGGTTTAGAATTTGGTTTGATCAGAGGGCTCCGGCGCGGAGGGAGAGGAAGGCGGGGCCGAGGTGGGTGGGGATGTCCGAGGCGGTGAGGGATTCTTGCGAGGCGGGGCCGTTGCGGAGGGAGAGTTCGGCGGCGTGTCCGCAGAGCCAGGCGGCGAGTTTTGCGGATTGGAGGGGGGATTTTCCTTGGGCGAGGAGTGCGGCGGCGACGCCGGCGAGGACATCGCCCATGCCACCGGTCGCCATGCCGGGATGGCCGGTCGTGTTGTAGGCAGGCGGGGCTCCGCGTTCGCCGATGACGGTGCGGGCGCCTTTGAGAAGCAGCGTGACGGGATACTCGGCCACGAAGTCTTGGAGCCACTGGCGGCGGGTGCGGGAATTTCGGGGGAAGAGGCGCTCCATCTCGAGGGGGTGCGGGGTGAGGAGGCGCGGGCCGGGTTGATTTTTTAGAACAGAGGGGTCTTGGGAAATGGCATTGAGCGCATCGGCGTCGATGACGCAGGGCGCAGGGCATTGGGAGAGGAAGGTGCAGACCATTTCGTCGCGCTCGCGTCCAAGTCCGGGGCCGATGGCGACGGCATCAAATTTTTGATCGAGGATATCACGCAAGTCGGCCACTGGACTGACCATGACCTCTGGAATCACGGCGCCGGAGAGGACGGGGGCGACATCCGGGGGCACAAAGAGCGTGACGAGGCCGGCTCCACCCTTGACGGAGGCGGCTGAGCAGAGGCGTGCGGCGCCGGGGTATTTCTGGCTGCCGGCGATGACGGCAACACGGCCGCATTGGCCCTTGTGGGTGTCGAAGCCGCGCGGAGGAAGAAGGCTGCGGAGATCGGTTGATTGAAAAATCTCAGCCTTGTCGGCGTCGGAGGGCGCGTGGACACCGGGCAGGGGAATAACAGCCAACCTGCCGACGAACTGCGTGGCCGCATCGGCAACGAGGTCGGTTTTTGCGAAGCCCATGGCGGCGGTGGCATCTGCCTGCACACAGACTTGGGATCCGAGGCCGCTGGGGATGTCCAACGCCAGAACCCATGCGGCTTCGGTGCAGCGGAGTGCGTTGAGACGCTGAATGGCTGAGGCGACGGGCTCGCGGGGCTCGCCGGAAGCTCCGATGCCGAGGAGGCCATCGAGAACAACGAGCGGTCCGGCGGCTTCGGGACGGGTTTTCCAGATGCGGCCGAGTTGTTTCGCGGTGAGCGGAGCGAGGTCGGAATCGGGGAATATTTTTTGGAGTTCGATGGACCAGCCGACCTCGGCGAGATAGCGCGCGGCGACGAGCGCATCGCCACCGTTGTGGCCTTTTCCAAAAAACACGACACACGGGCCGGGTTTCGGATGAAACTGGCGCACGAGACAGGCTGCCTCGCGGCCGGCGATTTCCATGAGTCCCTCCGCCGTGACTCCGGCGGAGAAGGCGATCTTCTCCGCTTCGAGCATCTGGGCGGCGGAGACGATCATGACATCAGGCGAAGAACGACTTGATGCGGTCGTAGAAGCTTGTGTGGATCGGATTGTTCTCCTCTCCGCACAGCTCCGCAAAGCGCTCGAGGGCTTCTCGCTGGCCTGAGTCCAGACGCGTGGGAACCTCGACCTGCACATAGGTGAGGATGTCGCCCTTGGCCAAGCCTTGGAGCGCGGGCATTCCGAGACCGCGAATGCGGAAGGTCGATCCGCTCTGCGTGCCAGCGGGGATTTTGAGACTCACGGCTCCATCCAAAGTCGGGACGCGGATTTCGCCACCGAGCGCGGCTGTGGTGAAAGGAATCGGCACCTCGCAGGCGAGATCCATGCCGTTGCGGGTAAAAACTTCGTGCTCCTTGATATGAACCACCACATAGAGGTCGCCGGAGGCCCCACCGCGAAGGCCGGCCTCGCCGCCGCCTGTGCTACGCAGGCGCGAGTCGCTATCAATACCGGGCGGAATCTTGATTTTGACGCGGGTGGTTTTTTCGACCCGGCCTTCGCCTTGGCACGAAGGGCAGGGCTTCTCGATGATGCGGCCCGAGCCGTGGCAGGCGGGGCAGGTTTGCGCGACTTGGAAGAAGCCACGCGAGGCGACGACTTGGCCGCGACCGCGACAGGTCGGGCAAGTGACGGCCTTGCTGCCTTTCTGCGCTCCAGAACCGGTGCAGGGCTCACAGGCATCCAGCTTGCGAATCTCGATTTCCTTCTCGCAGCCCTTGGCAGCCTCCTCAAGCGTGATCTGCATGTCGTAGCGCAGATCGGATCCGCGCTGGCGTCCGGAAGAATCCACTCCTCCGCCACCGCCGAAAAATTGCTCAAACACCCCGCCCCCACCTCCGCCGCTGAAGACCTCGCGGAAGAGATCGAAGGGATCATGGAATCCCCCGCCGCCACCGCCCATGCCGTTTTGGAAGGCGGCGTGTCCGTAGCGGTCGTATGCGGCGCGCTTGTTCGGATCGCTGAGGGCCTCGTAGGCCTCACCGAGTTCTTTGAATTTCTCCTCCGCCTCGTGATCGCCGGGGTTTTTGTCCGGATGGTATTTGACAGCCAGCTTGCGGTAGGCGCGCTTCAAATCCTCCTCGCCGATATTGCGATCGACTCCGAGCACTTCGTAGTAGTCCCGCTTTTTGCTCATTGTGCGCCCTTGGAAACAATCACGGATGCGGCGCGGAGGAGTCGGTCCTTGAGCTTGTAGCCCTTGCGGACCTGGCGGATCACTTGACCTTCCGGCACCTCGGCGTTGAACTCCTGCGAGACGGCGTCGTGCTTGTTGGGATCAAACGCCTCGCCGTCGGTGGGCACTTCCTCGAGTCCCTGACTGCGGATGAAATCCTGGAGCTGGCGTTGGACCATGGACATCCCTTGCAAGACAGAAGCAGCATCGGTCGCGTTGCGGGCGGCATCGAGGCCGAGTTCGAAATTGTCGATGACGGGAAGAAGTTTTTCGAGCAGGCCGTTGTTCGCATAGCGAATGGCGTCCTCTTTTTCGCGGAGCGAGCGCTTGCGAAAATTGTCGAGGTCGGCACGGGCGCGGAGGGCGAGGTCTTTGAGCTTGGCGGCCTCGGCCTGGAAGTCCACCTCGGCAATTTCGCCATCGGGGGTCGCATCAGGAGCGGCCTCCAGCACTTGGTCGTCAAGGGGATCGGATTCGTTCGCAGTGTTCATTTTTTTGATATGG
>JBIKUM010000318.1:0-3446 GCA_044347585.1 Terrimicrobiaceae bacterium | reverse complement strand
GTCTGCGCCGGTGAGGTTTTTGACATCCTCCGCGACATGCCGGACGACGCCAGCAGCCCCGTGCGGCGCGCTCGAGCGGAGGGCTTCGATCAGGCGTTCAATACCGTATTCAAGACCCTCGTGATTCATGGCTTCCGTGGCACCGTCGGTGTAGAGCAAAATGCAGTCACCGGCCTCCATCACAAGACTCAAATCGGCGCAAACTCTATTGAAGACCTCGCCGCTGTCAATCCCGAGGGCCATGCCTTTGGGGCTGAGTTTTTCAACGGTGCCTGTGGCCGCACGATATAGCAACGGAGCATCGTGCCCGGCCCGGGCAAGCGTGACTCGCCCCGCCGCGCCATCGAGAATGAGGTAGGCCATGCTGATAAACATGTCCTCTTTGATGTCGGGGTAGAGTTGGGAGTTCACCCGACGGAGGACATCCGAGGCAGCGGCTGTGGCGGTGGCCTCGCGCCGCAACACGCCGCGGCACATGGCCATAATGAGCGAGGCCGGCACGCCTTTGCCGGAAACATCGGCGATCGCGACACCGAGGCGGTCGGCCCCGAGAGGGATGTAGTCGAAATAATCCCCGCTCACATGCCGCGCGGCCAGGCTCACGGCACTGAGTTCGTAGCCGGGAAAAACGGGATCGGACTCGGGAAGAAGGATGCGCTGAATGTCGCGGGCGATTTCCAGATCGCGGTCGAGGAGCTTTTTTTCGCCCGCTTCGAGATAGATCGCCTCGTTGTAGAGGGCGAAGGCGCTCTGCTCGGCGAGAGCGCGGAAGACTTTGAGGTCCTTCGACTCAAAGGCAGGGGCCGACAGCGGATTCACGAGTGCCATAACGCCGATTGTGCGATGCCTGTAAACGAGAGGACCAAGAATGGCGGAATGCGCGGGGAGTTGTGGGTCACTGCCAGCGGAGATCAAGCGTGTCGCACCGTTTTTCCAGCAGTCCGGAAAAAGGCCCGCGGCATCCTTCCCGACAGGCTGGAGCTGAAGAAAACTCTCGATCACGGCGGGATTAGAACCCGCTTGGGTGAGGATGTGATGCGGAATTTCCACTAACGGAGGGCATCCGCTTGTGATGAATGCCGGAGTAAGCGCGGTGTCGGTTTTATTTGTGAGATAGAGAGCCCCCGCCTGGGCATCGAGGATTCGCAGGGAACTCTCGACGATAAGACGGTGGAGTTCCGAACTGCGAACGCCCTCGGAGAAGGCCGCGCCTATGCCGTGCAGGAAATCGAAAACGCGGTCCTCCTCTTTCTGCAATTCCTGGAGCCGCCGCTCCAACCCGCGCACCTGATTCCTGCTTTTGCGCATGGCAAAAACTACTGCGGCGAACAGCAAAGCGCAGAGTGCGGGAATGAAAATCGTCCACATGAAGGATTGAGCGGAATACCTTCCCGAAAGCCGCCCCTGCAATCAAGAGCGATTAATGCGATCCTTCCGGCCCGCCTTCCGCAATTTCCTGGCGCAGGTATTCGATGACATCCTGAAAACGGACCGCATTGCGCGGGTCGGCATCGATCAAAGCCTCGTGGGCCTCGAGGATGGCGAGCCTTTGCTCATCTGGCGCGGAGCCTGGGATACCAGCCTTGTGAAGGGCCGGCGGCAACGAAGGAGAGGGCTCGGGCTCGACTTGAAAGAGGTGGTCCAAACCGAGGCCTTCGAGAAGGGAAAAGTTGCGGGTGTTCGCTCTCACCACCCGGAGCAGGCCGCTTTCCAGATCGCGCAGACTGAAAGCCACCGAAGCCAGCGTGCCCATGAAGGTTGAGTCCATGAGTTCGCACTTCTCGAGATCGAGAACGAAATCGTTGTGCCCCTTGGAAATCATGCGCTGCACAAATTCCTTCACGCATTTTGAATTTTCAAAAGTGCCGCGACCTTCGAGTTTCATCCAAACAGTGCCATTTTCACTGCCGACGAGGATGGATGATGATTTGCTCACAAATGCTGTTGAAATTTAAAGCCGATGGAAACGGAATGTCAAACCGCTACTACCTCCACATATAGGACTGGCTCAGCGCGACAATGCGGTTCTCGACGATCAGCAAGACGCGCCAGGCGGTGACGCGTCCGTTTTCTGAAAACTCGTCCCCCGTGACCTCGAATGTCGACCGGTGCGAACCCGCCGTGTCGGGATAGAAGCGCTCCTTGGCCATAACGAAATTTCCAAGCCCAGCCTGACGGTATTCCAGGCGGAGGGTCACATCCGACCGCGTCGAATTGCGCCAGAAAATCGTGTAATAGTTTCCGTAGCGCTGGGCCATTTCGGTGGAATCCACCGCGCCAAACGAGCGGCGGGCACGCTCGAAGGTGATCATGTCATTCTTCGTCTCGGTCTCGACATACTCTGGATCGAAGGACGAGGTCAGGATTTTGCGGAACTGGTAGGCATCGTCGAGCGCAAGAGGCAGCACATTGGCCTTCGGCAAGCGGGTGGCAGGGCCTTCCGGGGCGGAGCAGCCTGCCAAGAGGGTCAAAAGAACCAATCTGGAGAGCAGGGTAAGGCGGGTCATTGGCGCAGAGCAAAGCGGGTTTGAGCGGGAGTGTCAATTTTCCGCACGCCCGGTGGAGCGGCGCATTGCATTGGATCGAGGCGGGCGCTAAGGTCTCGCAAAGTGGAACCTGCCTCATCTCCAGCGAGCCCGGGTGGCGTGCAAAGCCGACTCGAGGGAGCGCTTCGACTCGCCGCCCGCATCCAAGCGAAGTGCAGGCACATTCTTCGCCGAATCCAACGGAAACCCCGCACCGTCATCGAGGCCCCAAACCTCCTGCCGACACTGATCCAGGTCCTCGCAGCCTTCTCCCGCGTCGATGGCGAATTGCTCGAAGAGGAGATCGATTCGAGCCTCGGCTTTCTGCGTTATGACTACCCTGATGCCGTTTATTCGGAGCTACGCGAGTTGTTCCGCAATGCGCTGCAACAAAAACAGGACCTCGACGCCATGGCTCAAAGTCTGGCCGGCCGCCTGAGCGACGAACGCAAGATTCTGCTTGGGGTTCAACTCTACGACCTCATCGCCCGGGCGGGGCTGAAAAGCGAAGCTGTCGTGGCCTATTACGAATTCATGTCGCGCCTCGGCATGGCCTCGCAGGCGATCGACATCGTTTACCAACTCAACGCCGACGACAAAACGGACACCTCAATCTATAGCTCCGGAGCCTCGCCTCTCGAAATGGTGAGCTTCGGCTTCAAGGAAAACAACGATGTCGTGCTCGCCGACTTCGCGCCAAACGAGAGGCTGAACACCTACCGCTACGGCGACCTCGTCATTATCAAAAACCTCAGCGGACGCACACTCATCGTGCAAGGCCGCGCCTTGGAACCCGGCAGCTTTGCACGCCTCTACCCCGGGCAGCGCGTGCTTATCGATGATGTCGTGCTCGCCTACGCGGACCTCATTTTCTACTTCAACGCTAAGAAAAATGTGACCCTCCCGGAGATCTTCGTCGCG
>JBIKUM010000135.1:0-7815 GCA_044347585.1 Terrimicrobiaceae bacterium | reverse complement strand
ACCCACGCGGCCCAAATCGTAGCGCTTGGCGTCAAAGAAAAGGCGCTTGAGCATGCTGCGGGCATTCTGAACGGTTGGCGGATCGCCAGGGCGAAGCTTGCGGTAGATATCTTTGAGGGCCTCGTCCTCGTCGTGAGCGGGATCTTTTTTGAGGGATTTGATGATCGTGTCGTCGTCCTTGGTGTCAACGACCTTCACGGATTTGTGGCCCAAGCCGATCAACTGACGAACAATGGCTGTGGTGAGAGGTTCAAAGGCGCGTCCAACAGTGATCTCTCCGTCGCGGATATCGGCGATGAGAACCTTGGTGGCGATTTCCTCCTCGTCGAGTTTCTCGCTGAGTTTGAGGTCCTGTGTTTTGTAGAAAAGATTGATGATCTGCTCGTCGGCAGGGAAGCCCACGGTGCGAAGGAAAGTCGTGGCAAGAAATTTACGACGGCGCTTGCGGCGGTCGAGGTAGACATAGAGGAGGTCTGTGGTATCGAACTGAACTTCGATCCAGGAACCACGGTCGGGAATGATGCGGAAGCCATGGAGGATTTTTCCATTGGCGTGGACAGATGTCTCAAAGCAAATGCCGGGCGAGCGGTGGAGCTGGGAAACGACGACGCGCTCGGCACCATTGATGACGAAGGTGCCTTGGGGAGTCATCAGAGGCAACTCGCCCATGTAAACTTTCTCTTCCTTCGTGCTGCGCTCGTCTTTGTAACGGAATGTCACATAGAGCGGGGCGCTGAAGGATTGGCCCTCGCGCTGGCACTCCAGGGCGGACATTTTGGACTCGCCGAGCTCGTAGCTTACGAAATCGAGAGAGGATTTTTCTTCAAATCCAAAGATGGGAAAAAATTCGCGGAAGACAGCCTGCAAACCGATGTCGCGGCGTTTGCTGGCAGGGACATCCTTTTGAAAGAACTCGTTGTAGGAGTTGACCTGCAATTCGATGAGGTTTGGTGGCTCAATGGCCTCTGTCAATTTTCCGAAATGAATGCGTTCAGACATGTTTTTTTGCGGTGCCGCGGGTTGTTTGGCCTAATCCAAGGCCAGGGCCATCGATTTCTTCGTCAAAGCAAAAAGCTCCGTGACCGGACGAGGCTGGATTTTCCAGAATTTCCGATGGCGGATGCTAAAATGTTTTTGTGGACGAAGGAGCAGATGGGTGTTTTTTGCTGGTAAAGCGAACGAGTGAAAATAGCTAAACCCGCAGGAAGGTCAAGAGGTATTCCGGACCTCCCTGCGGAGTTTGAAACTGGCTTACTTGATGTCGACCTTGGCGCCGGCGGCTTCGATCTTTTTCTTGATCTCAGCAGCTTCTTCCTTGGTGACGCCCTCTTTGAGGGACTTGGGAGCGCCTTCGACGAGGGCTTTGGCCTCGGCGAGACCGAGTCCGGCCACAGCGGCGCGAACTTCTTTAATGACGGCGATCTTGTTGGATCCGGCATCGGTGAGGATGACATCGAAGGAGGTTTTCTCCTCAGCTGGTGCAGCAGCGGCTCCACCGGCTGGGCCTGCAGCGGCTACAGCAACGGGAGCAGCGGCGCTAACGCCCCATTTTTCTTCGAGTTGTTTAACGAGGTCAGCAATTTCAAGGACGGTGAGTCCACTGAGTTGATCGACGAGTGCGGTTGTATCTGCCATATGGTGTATTTGTGTTTTGGTATCGTCGTATCCCGAGGCATCGGGAAGTTTGAGTCAGGAAGCCGCCTGACCGACAAGGAACCGGTTGTGTTTTCTTGTTGTCCATCCCCTCGCCTCTCGGCTTGGGGATGAAATTTTTCTTTTTGGAATTATTCGGCGCCGGCGAGTGCGTCGCCTTTGGCCTTGAGCACGCGCGCCAAGCTGGCGGCGGGTTCGTTGAGGATGCGAACAAACTGGCTTGCTGGAGTCTGAAGCAGACCGAGCAGCTTCGCACGGAGGACGTCCTTGCTTGGCAGGTCGGCGAGCTCGGCAACTTGCGCAGCACTGAGTGCGGCGTTGTCTAGAACCCCGGCGCGGACTGTCGGCAACTTGAACTCGGCGGCGAAGGTTTTGAGCACCTTAGCGGCGGCGCAGATATCTACCTCGCCGGTCACCATGGCTGTCTGACCCGCAAGCGAGTCGGAGAGTTCAGGCATCTTCAACTCGGCAGCGGCGATGCGAAGAAAGGTATTCCTCACAACGCTCATGCGAGCACCAGCGTCGGCAAGACGGGTGCGGAGATTTTCAAAATGCGGCACCTTCATGCCGGTGAAGTCAACGACGAGCAGGTAGGGCGAGGCTTGGAGCTTCTCGCGGATGTCGGAAACGATGAGTGTTTTCTCGGGTCTCATGGAATGAAATGCTTAGTTTTTGAGGTAGGGTGCAGGATCCACGGCGAGACCAGGGGACATTGTCGCGCTGAGAGTGATGGCGTTTACAAAAGAACCTTTGGCCGTGGCAGGACGGGCCTTGACCACCGCGTCGATGACAGCGGCACCGTTTTCCGCGAGGGCTTGGGGTTCGAAAGAGAATTTTCCAACCGGCACGGCGACATTGCCGTTTTTGTCGAGCTTGAACTCCACGCGACCGGCCTTGACTTCCTTGACGGCTTTCGCGGTGTCGTCGGTGACTGTTCCGGTTTTCGGATTGGGCATTAGGCCACGAGGTCCGAGAACGCGGCCGAGTTTACGAACTTCGGCCATGGCGGCTGGTGTTGCGATGGCGACATCGAAATCAGAGAAACCTCCGGTGACTTTCTTGATCACATCTTCGAATCCGACAATTTCAGCTCCGGCTTCTTTCGCAGCCTCGGCAGCCTGTCCGGTTGCGAAAACCAGAACGCGAACATTTTTGCCGCTTCCGTTTGGAAGGGGGCAGGTGCCGCGAACCATTTGATCGCTTTGCTTGGGATCGACACCCAGTTTGAAAGAGAGAGTGACAGTCTGATCGAACTTCACAGCAGGAAGTGTCTTCAGAGTTTGAATCGCGTCGGCCAGAGAATATTTCTTGTTGGCTTCGACTTTTGCCGCCGCTGCGCGGTAGCGTTTGCTTCGTTGTTTTTGCATGGATTGTGTGCAGTGCGAGCGACCATCCGGTCTCCTGCGGTTAGGTTTTACCCGTTTTCGGGAGGCGTGAAAATAGAGGGTTGGATTGGAATGTCAAATTAAAAAATAAAAAAATTGACTGGATCGGGATCGCCCGTATTTTCCGCAATCCGCCAATCAAACAAAAGCGGATTGAATACCCATGAAAGCCCAATACATCGACGAAGCCTCCAAAGTGATTTCCGAGCCGCAGGTCCTTATCAACATGGTCTCCCGCCGTGTGCGCCAGCTCAACGCGGGAAGCCGTCCACTCATCGAGGTCGATCCCGGCACAGGCTTGGCGGATGTCGCGCTTCTTGAAATCGCTCAAGGAAAATTGATCGTTGCGCCTGAGCTCGCCGAAGCGATCTGATCCGCTACCGGCGGCCCGAAGCCGCTCACATGTCCTCCGAAATCACAACCAACAGGAAAGCCTTTCGGGACTACAATGTTCTCGAAAAATTCGAAGCGGGCGTTGAGTTGAAAGGCACGGAGGTCAAATCCCTGCGCGCAGGATTTGTCTCGATGCAGGGTGCCTTTGCCCGCCTTCAAAACGGCGACTTGTATCTTTACGATTGCGCAATCCAGCCCTACGAGCGCGCCAGCCACGAGCAGCATGAATCAAAACGCCCCCGCCGACTTCTTCTACACCGGGCGGAGATCAACAAGCTCGCAGGAGCCGTCGAGCGCGAAGGCCTCACGATTCCCGCGCTGCGGATGTATTGGAAAAAGGGCCGCGTCAAAGTGGAAGTCGGCCTCGGCAAGGGCAAGCTCGCCTCCGACAAACGACAGGACTTGAAAAAGCGTGTCGAAGACCGCGAAGCCGCGAGAACCGTTGCGGACTTCAACAAACGCGGCCGCTGAGCCGCACAGGCTCTCCAGGAACCACTCAGATCACACCAATTGGTGACTCTCCGGCTGCATGACGACCTCGCTCAACACGAGGTGCGGTGGAGCATCAATCGCTTGTAAGATCAGGTCCGCAGCAGTTGCAACCGGGATCATTTTTTCACGCTGCACAGCCATTTGAATGTTATCCCAGAAAGGCGTGTCGATACCGCCAAGGTGGAAAAGACAGAATCGCAGACCCGAGCGCTGATACTCCTGTGCGAAGCATTTGATCATGCCGGTGAGGGCATATTTGCTGGCCACATAAGCCGAGGCGTTGCGCATGGGGGCCTTTCCCAGAATGCCCGGAATCGTGATGAACAGCCCCTTCTTTGCGGCGGCCATCGCTTTGCAGGCCTCTCTAGCGAGAAGAAAGGCGGCGCGAGCGTTCACATTCATCACATGGGTGAACTCCGCGTCCGTTGTATCCGCCGCAGGCTTGATGAGGCCAATGCCCGCGCAGTGCACCACGACATCCAACGAGCCCATCTCGGCGACAGCCGCTGCGACAATCTTCTCAGCCGCTCCAGGAGTGGCCAGGTCGCCGGCAAGAAGCAGAGCGTCCAAGCCAAGTTTCTTGATTTTTTCCTCCGAACGCCCGGTCAGAAAAAGAGAATCTCCCCGTGCCGCGAGACGATTTGCCAACTCAGCCCCCACCCCGCTTGACGCGCCTGTGATCAGAATATTTGCCATGCCATGAATACGCACCGGATGTTCGACCGGATGCAGCTTTCGACTATGCCTCCAAGCAGTGAAATCGTCGCATGGGGACAGCACCCCATAGGAACAACCATTCGATGCCGTTAATTGAGGCCGATGCAAAATCCATCCCGTTTGAGAAAGCGATGCCTGCTCGGAATTCTCGCGCTGTTCATTGCGGTGGGAGCTACACCGGAAGCGGTAGCGGACTCTCCGAACCAATTGGAAAAAAAAGCACGCGGCGCCCTCAGCCGGCTTTTCAGGCACAATCGATTGGCCGCCGAGAATGCCGATGCCGCCTATGCGATTCTCGTATTCCCCGAGGCCAAGAAACTCTCTCTGGGAGTCGGCGTGACGACAGCAACGGGTGTGCTTTTTGAAAAAATGAAGCCGCTGAGTTTTCACAATCTCACGGGCCTCTCATGCGGACTGGAACTGGGAATCCAAAAATTCGGCTATGCCATCTTTTTTATGAACGAAGAGGCGCTGGACTATCTTTACGACTCGCGCGGATTTGAAATCGGGAGTTCTCCAAGCCTGGTCATCGCCGATGGGATTTTTTCAGGCTCAAAATCAACGACCACTCAGAGGCCGGGAATCCTCACATTTGCTTTCAGTCACACCGGCCTGGCGCTGAATCTCGGAGTTCATATCGCCAAGATTACGGAATACGAACCCAGCGAATGATGCAGCGCGGACATGGTCAAAAGCGGGGGCGTATTTTTTTAAAAAAATCTTTCCTCCCCCAGCGGATGTCCGAGCAAGGTTGATAGCGTGAGCGGTGAAATGAACATCACAATTCCATCATTTATCCGTGCCGTCCTGAAAAGCCTCCGCCCGAAGAACGAGTCCAGCAAAGGGCTGGCGACCCAGTCGGAATTCGAATTCGATTCACCGGCAACAGAAGATCGGACCCTGCGCCCAAGAAGTTGCAAGATTCATCTGAACCTGGCCGAGAAGGATCCTACGCGCCTTCTTGCGAGCATCGAAGAGGCCCTCGCTGCGGCCCCCGAGGAATGCACCATCGAACTGATCGGGCCTGGAATTCTGCTTCATGACAATGCACTCATGCTTTTTGAGGAACTGCGGAATCGCCCCTCACACACGCGTCTACACATGCGCGCACGCACCTGCCTCATCGACGGGGCGATCCTGCTCTGGCTCGCCGGGGATACGCGATCCATGCGGGCGGATAGTTGGATACAGCTCTCGAGCGTGCGCAGCCAGCAGGCGGATTTGAGCGACACAGATGGCGATGTCTCGATTTTGATTGAGGACGAGGAGCCGGCGAACACCGATCTGCGCTCGATTCATCGACACATCAACGAATGGTTGCCGGTTCAAGAAATCACCGGTCACCGCCTCTTTGAACCCGAGCTTCGCGAATTCGGACTGCTCGACGACCCCGAAAGCCAGATTCAACTGGCTGCGTTGTTTCATGCCGAAGTCGCGGGAATCACCACTACGCCGTCCCCGGAAACAGACCAAGTTGTCACGCTAAAGCCCCAAAGCTCCGGGCGCTGATTGGATCGCCTTGACCTGCAACTTCGAGAGGCGATGGATGAGCCATGCGGTGATGTCGAAGTTGTCCACGAGGGTGGACATCTCGAGATTCCCAGCGGGTGAGAAGGCTCCGCAATCCTCCAAAAAGGCCTTTCGCATGGCGCGCACAGACGGGACTTTTTGTTTACTGGATTCAAAGAACTCCTGAATTTTTCCGGCATCCATGGACGCCGTGGCCTCCGCGCCGAGAAGAATATTGGCCTGTATCCAATCGATGAGGCCCTTGGCGCAGGCCTCGGCGTTGGGAGGAAGGGCAGACCGTGAGACCGCCAACTCACCGGCGGCTTCACCGATGTGCCGCATCGTGTGCAGCCAGGCTCGGTAGCGCTGAAGGCGAAGCGACTGATTTTGAGACAACGGATTCTCTGAGGCGAGCCTGACGCAGAAGCTCTCAATGGCGGATCCGAGCTGCACAAAAGCCGGCATCTCATGCGAATCGACATCCACCGCAGAAGGCTTCGCCTCAAGGCTCAGACTTCCAAAAAGGCGCCCGAGCTCCTTGGGAATCAAATCGAGCGCGGTCTCGGGATCGGCGAGCGCCTGCGAGCGAAGGAACTTCGGCTGCTCGGCATGCTCTGCGGCATCACTCGGCCAAAAGCGTTTCAGTAACGCCTCGCAAAGCGGGAGAAACGGACTCAAAACGACCGCGGGAATCAGGTTGGAAAGCAGAAACACCGCCGCCAAGCGGATGGCCTCTCCGCCAGCAAGTGAGTGAACAAAAGCCTGCACGAGCGGGACACCAGCGCGCTCCACAAAGAACAACGCCATCATGAGCGCACCGCTGAAGACGCAGAACAAATCCTCCATGCGCACAAGCCGGATGGAAGATCCACTGAGACCGCGTGCCAAGAGAGCCCGCAAGGCGATGGCTCCGAGATTGGTCCCGTAGATCGCCGGTGCGGCCTCGGCGACTCCGAAGGCTCCACCGGCCGCCAAGGTGATCAGAACCATCGCTGCGCCTGTGTTTGACTGCAACAACGCCGCAGCTGCCACACCAATGAGGAATGCCTGAAATGGAGAGTGCAGCGCGACTTCGATGACTTGTCGAAACCACGCCTCGTCCTTGAGCGGAGCCAAGCCCGCGCCAAGTTGTTCGAGTCCAAAAAGAATAATGCCCACGCCGAGGACAGCGCCAGCGATGGTATTCCATGGCTTGCGGCGCACGGACCCCATAGCGATGCCAGCCACTCCGACCACCAATGCCACAACCGGATGGATGTTGAACGCTGCTAAAAATGCCAGCGCCGTCAGTCCCACATTGCACCAAACCACGATCACCCGCGCCGCAGCGGATTGGATCAGACCGCTTCCAACCATGCTGACCAAAATAAATGTCACCGCCGTGGCACTCTGCATCAGCGCTCCTGCCACGAGTCCGCAAACGCCCGACAACCACGGGGTGCCAGTGGCCCGCCGCACAAGCTGACGAAACCCGCCGCCACTCAGGGAACGCATATTTTGTCCCGTGAGTTGGAGACCCAGGAAAAACAGGCCCAGCCCGAGTATGACGCCGTTGAATACGAACATGGATCACCGAAATATGCCGCCCCCAGCGTCTCGAACAAGAGAAGGATTCATTTCTATCGTGGAGACCCTTGCCATTTTTTATCTCTCTCCCTGCCTTTCG
>JBIKUM010000421.1:0-4366 GCA_044347585.1 Terrimicrobiaceae bacterium | reverse complement strand
AATGGCCGGATGAATACAGGATTTTTGTCATGCCCCACCAGAAGGCTGCGTTTGAGGTCACGGTCCCCAATATTGCCGAAGGGCATGGCGGGGGAGACTTTAAAATTTTTGACGCGGCATTGGCGGATATCTATCCGGAGGAGGACAGCTTAAATATCTTTGCTTCGGCGATTCATGGAGCCAGAAGCACAGCCATCGGCGCCGGGGCAAACGCGTCCATCGCGTCCGGGCAACCGGTTCACCTGAAGGATTGGAGTTTTTGAATCGGCTCCCCCACCCCGAAAATCGCATGACTTCTTCCGAAAAAATGAATCTTGATGTGTGGGTGCTGGCCGGTCAGTCAAATGGGGAAGGCTGCGCCCTGTTGGCCGGCGCACTTGCCCCGGATCCGCGTGTTCTGGCTTTCACGAGTGCAGGCGCCTGGGCCGTGGCGGAAGAGCCCCTTCACCGGCATTGGGAGAGCTTCACGCCGGTGCATCAAGCACTTTTGCGACCGGGCTTGCCTGTTGAGAAACGGGATTGGACCGATACCGCCCTTGCCGAGGAGGCGAGTCGAACCCGCAACCAAGGCGCGGGATTGGGCTTGGCCTTCGGACGGGCGATGGCGGACGCCACCGGTCGGCCTGTTGGGCTAATTCCCGCAGCGCACGGCGGAACGACACTGGCGCAGTGGAGTCCAGATGGCAAGGCGCAGGGCCCGGCAACCCTCTATGGGTCTATGCTGGAGCGCATCCACCACGCCGGAGGACGCCTACGGGGCATTCTTTGGTATCAGGGGGAAGCGGATGCCGTAATGCCCGAGTCTGCGGCATCCTATGGCGATCGAATGGCCACCTGGATCGAAGCCGTTCGCGCCGATCTGCAAATACCGGAACTTCCCGTCATGGTGGTGCAGCTTGCCCGTCGAGCCCTGAGGACGTTAAACACCCCCGCCGTGGAGGAGGGCTGGCTCGCGGTTCGTGATGCGCAGGCGGCCTTAACCGGGCGGATACCTTTTATGGCAACCGTCAGCTCCCTCGATCTCGGGCTGGTGGATACAGTGCATCTTGATACCGCATCGCAAATCCGCCTCGGTCGGCGTTTGGCCACGGTGGCACTGCGAGTGGAATCCTTGCCGGGACTGGCTTGCAGCCCGCGAATGAGACGGGTCGAAACCGTGCCCAGCCAGATTTCCGGGTTGGGCGGGTTGCGGATTCATTGCAGCGGAGTGTTTGGAGCCTTGCAACCGCAACATCGTATGGCCGGTTTCAGCATCCATCGCGCCGATGGCTCTGCGTCCCCGGACTGCTGGGTCATCGAGGCCTCCCGCGATCCGGAGGAGGCCTCGGCCATCCAACTTGTCTTGAACCGGCAGGCGGAGGCCACCGATTGGATCGGCTACGGGCGTGGCGCGGATACCTACTGCAATATCACCGACGAAAGCGATCTTCCCTTGCTGGCTGGGCTGTTGCCTTGCGTCCAGTGAGCCAAACCACACGCGAAAGCCGAACGTCTCTATGAGCGCCGGGGAGGATGGAAGCTTTTAACGCTCAATCCTCGCATCAGCGCGCAGCGTGCCCCATGAGAGGGTTCATCGTTTGCCTTGCTCGGCGGCTGATTTGCGGATTGAAGACTGAATCTATCAGCCTCTACTGGGTATTCAAGCAAAACTAGCACTGACTCCGCGACTGCCAAAACTAACTCGGGAGGGACACTTTTAGGGACACCTCAGGATACTTAGTCGTCCCTGAAAAACAACTCATCCCGTTTATGGTTAATGTTATAGGCGCGGTTCTTGCAGTGTTGGATTGCAGGTAAAACCTGCCCACACCCACAAAAACCCAGCAATCCGCGACCATGCAACCTGGCACCACCGACAAATCTCAAGTTTCCTTTCTACTCCCCGATCTGGAGAGCCAACTCGATCCGCGCAATCTTCTTTTCCGTCTGGTTCGGGCGATTGATTGGAGCGGTTTTGAAAAAGATTTTCGGTCGCTTTACTGCACGGAAGGGCGCCCCGCTTTGCCGATCCGACGATTGTTGGGACTCCTGATGCTCAAGAGCCTCAGGAACCTCAGGAACCTCAGCGACGAAGAGGTCGTGGTGTTTTGGAGTGAAAATCCCTACGTGCAACATTTCTGCGGAGAGAGGGAAATGCGCTGGGGATTGCCATGCGATCCAAGCGAGCTGACGCACTTTCGCAAACGTATTGGCACGGGAGGCGGGAGAAGATTCTGGCGGCTACGATCGCCCTGCATGGTGAGCGGGCGAAGGAAAAAGAAGTGGTCGTGGACACGACGGTTCAGGAACCGGAGCGAAGCGCAGATAGACTGCCGAAGGCAGCCCAAAGGACGAGGCGTAGCCGAGTCAAAAGAACATTACCTTTCCAACAGACACAAAATTGTCGGCCAAGATCGTGCGAGGCGGGGTGAAAATGGCGAGGCGTCATGGGGTGAAGTTGAGGCAAAGTTTCGAGCGCACGGTGCCGAAATTGTTGACAGCGCAGAGGGGGCGTCAAACCAAAGGAGGAGCCGCGCGGGCGGGTGGTGCGGCAATTGGATGCCGCAGTTCCCCCGGAAAGCCGGGACCGGCGCTGGGTGGAAACGGCGAAGAAAATCCTGAGCCAAAAGCGTTCCGACAGCGGGAAAATCTACTCCCTCCACGAGCCAGAGGTCTACTGCGTATCGAAGGGCAAGGAGCACAAAAAGTATGAGTTCGGGGCGAAGGCCTCTGTGGTTGTTGGCAAGAACGGGGGAGTGATCCTGGGAGCCTACAGCCTTCCGGAAAACGACTACGATGCACGCATTGGCACCAACGCTCGAGCAAGTCGAGCGGGTGGCTGGCTGCCGGCCAGCAGTGGCGATCGGCGACAAGGGTTTTCGAGGTTCATAGCGTTGGGGGGAAACCGAGGTGGTCACACCCGGGAGGGGGAAGAAGAACGCCAGTGTCTACGAGAAACGTAAGGCCAGAAAGAGGTTCCGCAGGCGGGCAGCGATCGAACCGAAGATCGGGCATCTCAAGAGCGACTTTCGACTCGATCGCAACTTCCTCAAAGGGCAAATCGGCGACGCAATCAACCTGCTTCTGGCAGCAGCAGCCTCGAACCTGAGTCTCTGGACGAGGCAGGTTCTTTTGCGCCTTGTTTTCTCAGTCCGCATTTTCCAGAAAAAATGGCAGGATGCCCAATACCCCATCCCAGCGTAGGGGTTTTTCAGGGCCGACTACCTACAGTAGGGGGTGCTCCGCGCAACGCTTACAAATTTTCCCGCATCAGGGCAATAATACCGATGCCTCCAAAATATGGGCTTTCGAAGGCGCGTAATAGGGCAGGCGCATATACATTCATCGAACGACTTGCAATCGCAGGAAGGGAAGTCACCGGGGCGTCCCAAGAGGTTCGAAACGGACTCTGAGGAAATCGTATCCGTGAACTCGCTCGAAACCGGGTTCGCGCTCTTGATGGCGTTTTTCTGAGAGAATCTGGATGCCATCGAGGCGGGTTACCAGTTTTTCGATGAGGGTTCGCGTAATCAGGCGGGCGTGGAGGGCCCCGAGGCATACATGGGGTCCACGGCCGAAGGCGATATGGGGATTTGGTTTGCGGTCGAGCTTGACCATGTCCGGCTCGGGGAATGCCTTGGCATCGCGGTTGGCCGAGGCCCAGCAGAGGGAAACCCGTTCGCTTTCGCCGTAGGTGCGGCCGCCAACTTCAGTCTGTTCGGGCAGCACGCGGCCGATGTGGGTGATTGGCGAAAGCACGCGAAAGAACTCTTCGGAGGCGAGGTTGAAAAGGTCGGGTCGCTCGCGGAGGCCGAGGAGGGCATCGCGGTGTTCGCTAAAAAAGCCGATGACACCGGTGATTGTGTGAATGATCGTATCGCGGCCTCCGGCGAAGACGATGTTCAGATAACCCAGTTGCTCCTCGCGTGTGAGCGGGCGGCCTTGGATTTCCATTCGGGTGAGAGCGGTGAAGAGGTCATCACGCGGATTTTCCAGAGCGCGGTCAAGGAGTTCGGCGCAATAGTGCTCGAGGAAAAAACCCTTCGACTTTCCCTCCTTATCACGGAACACATGCGTTCCCCAGCTGATCCAGAGGTCGGCATCGCCCTCGGGGGCATTTGTGAGAATGGCCAAGGCGCGGGATTGCAGAGGAATAGCGAAATCATGCACGATTTCCAAATCCGGCTTAGCGAGGCCCCCGTCGATGAGGCTATCCACCAACGCCTCGACGGCGACGATCATTTGTGGGTCTTTCGGGCGGTTGAAAAACGGCTCTATGATTTTACGGTAGTCGTGGTGCTCGGGAAGATCCACCTCGAGAGGATACTGTCGCACGGTGCGCACATCCTCCTCGGAGGGAATCGGGACGCGCACAGGGGCGTCACTG
>JBIKUM010000499.1:0-2564 GCA_044347585.1 Terrimicrobiaceae bacterium | reverse complement strand
ATCTTTTGCTGTGGCGACGACCCCCTCGTGGCTGAGAATCATTGGCACGGCACGGCCTTGGAACTCGGTGTGGAGCACCCCGGTAGATTCGCGAGCCGCCTTGAAGGGGTCGCCCCCCTCGGGGACTGGTTGATGGAACGGGCACTTATTAGACATGAGAGTATTTGTATGATGGTGAGTGGGTCACTCGTTTGGAAGTTGGAAATTCAGCAGTGCAGAATTTAACATGAAACTCGAACAGTATCATCAGACTTCGAAGACTCTGACGTCGCGCACACATCCCAGACTGTCCTGCTTAAAAATTTCCCCTTCGGATAATAACGATGCTGTAGATGTCATAGCCTCCAGAATACGACATATCCACCACCTACGGCAGGTGGTGCTCAGCGCAACGCTTACCGCTCGTTTCTGAGTGAGGCGGCCAAGGCCCGCTACCGTCAGATATTCGACGACCGCCTGCTGGCGCTCCGACCCTACGGTGCCGTGTAGTCGAGATTTTCCTCGCAGGCCGTGGAAAACCAATATGCCCGGCTTGCTTGGATGTCCAAGCGCGGAACATTTGAACCACGAATAGAACGAATTTTCAGGCATGGGGAGAGGCTTCGCCAGAAAATCTACTTTTTGGCTTTATTCGTGTTCATTCGGGCTATTCGTGGTTCAGAAACATCCGAGCAGGTTGGGGCGGAAGGCGTGGTTTGGTTATCGATGAGGTTGCGATGCGAGTGTCTTTCACGCTCGAGACGAGCGTGCTCCTTTGTGCGCTGGGTGTGGATCGGGCGCTTGGGGAGCGGGATGGTGTGCGGGAGTGGTTTCACGGCTTCCGAGGAGAAATTTGGGCCATGCGGGACGATGGCCCTCCCGGTTTTTGGCTTGGCGGCGGAGGTAGATGATGCCACCGAGGAGGAGGATCACGCCGGTGAGGTAGGTTTCCGGTTCGGGGACGGCTATGATTTCGGTTCCAGAAAAGCTGGGGTCGCTGAAGGAGTCTTCAAAGGCGTTTCCGACGAAGCCACTACCGCTGCCACTGTAGAAACTGATTCTATCGAGGTATGGATCAAGCCCACTGTTGCTGGCGAAAACAACATGGCGGGTTCCTCCACTGGGTGGGAGATTGCCAGGATTGTGGAGTGGCGTGCCGTTCCAGTTCCAGATGGCGAGGTTGGCGCTGGGTGCCCAGGAGCCAACGCCGCCAAAGCGAAGGATGCCGGTGAAGTTATTGAGATCGATGACGGAGTCGGCGCTAAGGGTGAGGAGGCCGACATTCTCGTTGAAGGTTCCACTGACTGCCATGCGGCCGCCACCGAGGTTGATGTTTGTGCTGTCGCTGACGGCGTTCTCTGCCGTGACGAGGAAGGAGCCACCGTTGACATTGATGACTGTGCTGTTGCCCATGGCTCCGGCTGCGGCTGCTTGGAGGGTGCCGCCGGAGACGGTGGTGTTGCCAGCGAAGCCGGTGTTGTCGCCGGTGAGGACTTGGGTGCTGGCGCCGTCTTTGACGAGGGCTCCACTACCAGTAATGCGGCCGGCGTATGTGGTGTTGCCACTCGCGGTGCCGATTGTGAGGGTGTTCGAGCCGACGGTGACGGTGGATGTGGTGTCGCCAGCGAGCGAGGCGATGGATTGACTGACTCCGAGAGCGAGGGTGGAGTTGCCGCTGCCGGTTGCATCGAGCGAGATGGCGGTGCGGCCGTTGGCAGTTGGCAGGGCGTTGGCAAAATTAGCGTTGAGTGTGCCGCCGTTGATGATGCTGGTTGGGCCGTTGTAGGTGTTCGCCGCGTAGAGAGTTACGCTGCCGCCGTCGATTATGAGGTCGGAGTTGGCGTTGGAGCCACCAATCGAACCGCTCACCGTGATGCCGCCGCTGCCGCCTTGGAGCGCAAGGGTGGTGCCGTTTTTAGTGAGGGCGCCGGAAAGGGTGAGGAGTCCGGCGCTGTCGTTGCGGATCGTGCCGGTGCTGCCAGTTGTGCCAGTGACGGAGATATCGCGGTCGAGCGTGGCGGGGGAGCCGCCTGTGTAGATGAGGGCTGTGGCGTCGGCGAGGTTGACGCCGGAGGTGCCGAGGAGGGCCGATGCGCTGCTGATCGAGAGGTTGCCGGCGCTGATGGTAGTGGCTCCAGAGTAGGAGTTACTGCCAGTGAGCGTGAGCGTGTTGCTGCCGGTTTTGGTGAGGCCGTTGGTTCCCGCGAGGCTGGCGCTGACTGTGCCGTTTTGGAAGGCGTAGTTTCCGCCATTGTTCGTGAGGGTTCCGTTTGAGATCGTGCCGCCGGTTATGCTGCTGAAGGTGTTTGTGATGCTGGAGCCGCCGAGGTCCAGCGTGCCGCCGGTGATCGTGATCGTGCTGGTGCCAAGTGTGCCGCTGCCGGAGAGGGTGAGCGTGCCGTTGGCGACTGTGGTGACTCCGGTGTAGCTGTTTGCGGCATTGATGATGAGGTTGCCAGGTCCGGCTTGCGTGAGGTTGCCAGAGCCGCTGATGCTGTTGGCGAAGTTTGTGCCTTGCGTGACCGTTCCAGAGCGGTTGAAGACGAGCGTGCCGTTGTTCGTGATGGCGCTGCTGGCCGAGAGGT
>JBIKUM010000134.1:0-7848 GCA_044347585.1 Terrimicrobiaceae bacterium | reverse complement strand
ATGAATTTTTTTCGATATGCACTTCCCATGTCCGGCGGTGGTAATCGGAAAGGGATTCTCGTCTGCCTGGACAAACCAGACGGCACCGTAGGGTGGGGGGATGCCGCCCCGCTTCCGGGTTGGAGCATCGAGACTGTCGATGCCGTCGAGGTGTTCATCAAGGCAGGCAAGAGCGAGGACGAGGCTCCGGCATCGCTCGTTTTTGCCCTCGAATCGGCGAGGGCTGCCATTCCGGAAACAGGAAGACACGCGATTTCTTTGAATGCCCTTCTCGATGGATCCCCGCAGGAAATTTTCGAGCGCGGCGAGGTTGCACTCGCAGGCGGGTGCGAATGCCTCAAAATCAAAACCGGCGGTCTTTCCCTCGACGAGTTGCCGTCCTTGATTGGCAGGCTTTCTTCTCTCGCCAATGGCCATTGCCGTTTTCGAATCGACCCCAATCGTGGATGGGATCTCGATGCCACTTTGCGCGTCGCGGAGTCGATCAAGAACCTTCCGGTGGACTATATCGAGGAACCTCTCGGCGATGTTTCCATGCTCCCGGATTTGATTAAAAATTGCCCCGTTGGAATCGCGCTGGATGAGACGCTGCGCGAAATCACCCCTGGAAAATTGGTCGCCTACAAAGGTGCGACGGCTCTTGTTCTCAAGCCAACGCTTATGGGTGGATTGAAAGTCTGCTCCGATTTTGCTCAGGCGGGGGCCTCGCTTGGCATGGTGCCTGTCGTGAGCGCCTGCTATGAGTCGGGCGTTGGCATTCAGGCTCTCGGCTTCTTCGCATTGAGCCTGCCCTGCGCGGCGGCGGCAGGTTTGGATACCTACTCGCGCCTGGAGCAGGATGTTCTTTGCGAGCGACTCGACTTACGCGATTTTCAATTCCGCCCGAAAACACCGCCACTGGATGTCGACCTTTCAAAACTCTATCCTCTCTAAAGCCACCACTTTTGGTGACGCTGTGGCCTTGCTGGATCGGGCCAGCGGTCGCGAGGTGCGATACTCCGAGTTGGCGTCTTTTTTAGCGGCCCGCTTGGAGGGATGGTATTTGGAAAAAGACCGCCCCTTTGCCACATGGGCCGGACCTGATTTCAACCATGCCACGCTTTTGCTGGCCCTGCTGGCCGAGGATTGTTTGGTTGCGCCTTTGAGCCCGCGATTGCCTGAAGATGAAGCTCTCCGTCGGGCGGAGTCAATCGGAGCCGGGGCCTTCTGGAAACCCGAGGGGCTGCACCAGTTTGTTCCCGCCTGCTCGCCGATAGCGCCGACTTCCGCAGGGACGGTGCTTTTCACCTCCGGTTCGAGCGGTTCGCCGCGTGCCGTGTGGCATGATTTGCAATCCCACATCGCCAATGCTTCGGGAGCCGCTGCAAGGATTCCTCTCGGTCCGGGTTGCGCGTGGTTGCTCTCGCTGCCCCTGAACCATGTGAGTGGATTTTCCATTCTTATTCGCTGCCTGCTTGCCGGCGCGACGATTGTTTTTCCAGACAAGAATGCCACTTTCAAAACGCAAATCGAAGACCCTGTGCTCACCCACATTTCTGTGGTTGGAGTTCAGTTACGGCGACTCCTTTCGGAGCGCGCATCCTTCGCCCGCTTGAAAGCCGTCCTCGCCGGGGGAGGCCCGATTGATGCAGGCCTTGTCTCGGATGCCATGGATGCCGGTGTGCCGCTTCATCTCACCTACGGCATGACCGAGGCGGCCTCGCAGATCACTACCAGCGAGCGTTTGTGGGGTGCGCCATCCGTGGTTCATGCAGGAAAACCACTGCCGGGGCGTGAGGTTCAAATTTCGCCGGGTGGCGAAATTCGCATTCGTGGAGAGGTGTTGCCCAACGGAGTTCTCCCCAGCGAGGGCCTGCGTCCAGCTTTGGATGAAGATGGATGGTTTTATACAGGTGATTCCGGGAGTTTCGATGCCGATGGAAATCTGGTCGTCAGCGGTCGGCGCAATCGCATGTTCATTTCCGGCGGAGAGAATATTTGCCCCGAGATGATCGAGGCTTTGTTAACCTCTCACCCGGATGTGCGCCGCGTGGTTGTCGCCGGGGTTCCTCACGAAGAATTCGGTGCCCGACCCGTGGCATTTGTGGCTGGCGATGTTGGTCACGACCGCTTGAGGGATTTTCTCAAATCCCGTCTCGAGAGCTTTTATGTGCCGGATGTTTTCCTGCCATGGCCGGAAGAGGTTTCCACAGAGGATGCGAAAGTGGATTTTCTTTTCTTCAGCCGCCTTGCCCAATCCCTCCGACTTTGATAGCGAAGCCGAATGATTCGTCTCATCAAACTCTCTGCCGTTCTTTTTTGCGCAACTTTACTTGTCGGTTGTCTGTCCTCGCCGATTTCAAGTTCCGGCGGAATCGGGGCTGTCACGGTTCATGATACGAATGCGGATGCCGTCACCGCAGCCGCCCGGAATGTCTTCGCATCGCGCGGTTACACGCTCTCAGGTGTTGATTATCCCGACTCCATCTCGTTCGACAAACCCGCAGGCGGCTTTGGAAATGTCATGTGGGGCAGCTACGGAAACCCGCAAACTATCCGCGTCCGGTTGGCGATGGTGCCGATCCCAGGCACGGACAATATCCGCCTCCAGCCGAAAGTTTTTTCTGTCAGCGATGCGGGTGAGGCGGGTTTCGACAATGCCAGGCCTCTTTTCGGAATCTGGAATGCGGAATTCGGCCCCATGCTTAAGGACATAGCCCGCAAAGCTGGCGATTAGTTCTCCCTCGTTGACACGGCCTCTCCCTCTCTCTAAAAATCCACGAAATCAAATGAAGATCGCAGTCACCAAAGAAGCCCTGCTCGAAGGATTGCAACGAATCCAGAATGTCGTCAGCACACGCCCGACGCTTCCGATTCTCACCAATGCTCTCCTTGAGGCCGATGAATCCGGCCTGACCCTCACCACCACCGACCTCTCGGTTGGCATTCGCTGCCGCGTCGAGGCCCGGGTCGAAAAAACCGGCGCGATCACCATACCGGCCCGAAAACTTGTTTCGATTATCCGCGAGTTGACGAATTCGGAAATCATTCTCGAGGTGGATGCCAAAAATGCGACCTCGATCCGTTGCGGCGCCAGCTTTTTCAAAATTTATGGCCTCCCCAAGGAGGAATATCCTGCCTTCCCGCACTTCGAGGAGGCCAGTTCGCTGACCATGAAGCAGTCCGAACTCAAGGACGGGCTCCGCAAAACGGCCTATGCCATTTCGAGTGACGAGGCCCGCTATGTCCTCAACGGCATTCTTTTTTCTCTCACGGAAAACAAACTCACTCTGGTTGCGACCGATGGCCGCCGCTTGGCGCTTTTCGAAAGCGAATTGGAATTTCCCAAGAGCAACGAAAGGGACTTCATTCTGCCGACCAAAGCTGTCACCGAACTCCAACGCCTCCTTGGCGAGGAGGGCGAAGTAACCATTTCCAGTTCCAGCAATCTGGTTTCCTTCCAACTCAACGGCGCCCAGTTGGTGTCGAAGCTCGTCGAAGGCAACTATCCGAACTACCGCCAAGTCATCCCCGGTGAGGCCAAGGAGCGGATTCCGCTCGAGCGTGAGGCTCTTTTAAATTGCGTTCGCCGCGTCGCACTCCTCAGCAGTGACAAAACCAGCTCGCTGCGTCTGGCCTTTACCAAAAACAATCTCGACATCACCGCCACCACCCCCGAAGTCGGTGAAGCCAAGGAATCCATGTCCGTCAATTATCGCGGACGGGACATTGCGATTGCGTTCAATCCCGAGTTTCTCATGGATCCGCTCCGCAACCTGCCGAACGATGAAGTTTACCTCGAGCTGATTGATGAAATGAGCCCCGGTGTCATCAAAATCCAGACGCCGTTCCTCTATGTCATCATGCCCATGCGCGTTTCGGCGTGACCTCCGCCTCGCACAAATGGGGCATTGATCTTGGGGGGACAAAAATCGAGGGAGTCATCATGGACTCCACTCGCCCGGGTGAGGCGCTTTATCGCCTGCGCCGCGAGACCGGTGCCACGCTTGGTTACGAACACATCCTTTCCCAGATCGAGGGCGTTATTTCCGATCTCGAGACGGCTTCAGGTTTTTCCCGGCCTTCAAAATTCGGCATTGGCACGCCTGGTGCGATTGAGCCGTCCACCGGTTTGCTCAAAAATTCAAACACAACCTGCTTGAACGGTCGTCCGATCGCCCAAGATCTGGAGCGTCTGGCCGGAACCCAAATTTTCATGGCAAATGACGCCAACTGCTTTGCCCTCGCCGAAGCCGTTATTGGCGCCGGAGCCGGTGCCAGCGTGGTTTTCGGAGTTATTCTCGGAACCGGAGCCGGCGGCGGAGTAGTCGTCAATGGCCGTGTCTTGCCGGGCCTTCACGGCATCGCCGGCGAATGGGGGCACAATCCGCTTCGCGGAGAAGCGCATCCTTGCTACTGCGGTCGCTCAGGGTGCATCGAGGGTGTCTTAGCCGGTCCCTCGCTCGAGAGATTTTATCGGGAGCAGGGTGGGGAAGCTGTGCGCTTGCCGGAGATTTCCCTCCGTGCTCAAGCGGGCGAACCGCTCGCCCTTCAAACTCTCGAACGCCTGCGCGAGAAATTTGCGGAGTCCATCGCGGCGGTAATCAATATTCTCGACCCGGATGCCATTATCATTGGAGGCGGCGTTGGAAACATGGCGCTGCTCTACGAGGACGAAACACGGCAGGCCGTGCTCAAGCATGTGTTCAACAAGGAACTCCGCACCCGCATTCTCAAGCCCACACTGGGCGACAGCGCCGGCGTCTTTGGTGCGGCCCTGTTGGTCGATTGAGGTCTATTCCGCTTTCTTGCGCGCACGGCGTGCGTCGATGAACGACTTTACGCAGAGCACCAGAAAGACCAGGCAGACGATGCCCATGGCAATTTGCATGCCGGAAGCCAGCGGTCGCTCGGCCGTCCCGGCGATGAGGGCTCCCAGTTTGGGAAGGCCCATGCCAAGGCCGCCAGCAGTTCCCAGCAAACCCACCAGAGCGGCCACATGCATGAGGTGCATGCGGATTTTTGGAATGAATACCGAGAGCAGTCCGCAAAGAAAAATGATCGTTCCAAAGAAGGCGGGAATAAGCGCCGTCACGCTCTGGGCTCCTGTGGCTACATAAGCGCCGAATCCCATCGCATCGAGAATGATTCCAAAAACAATAGCAAGTGTTGGCATGGCGCGGAAAAGTGGAGGGAATGGTTGCCGAAAGCAAGCGTGAAACGGAGAACAAGCTTCGGTAGTTTGCAGCAGTCCGGCATCCTCACCCCTTTGCGGCCTTTCCTGTCTGTCGTTCTTTGTTCACTTGGATCATGGCAAGGAGGGGAATGCGGCGATCCATACGAGTGAGGCGCTGGAAGAGACGATGGAGGAAAAGGCGCGGGGAATTGTGCGGGAGTTTTTAAAAAAGCGGGGCCTGGGATTGGAGGAATTCCGCAAGCTCAGGAAAGGGCATGCCGACAAGGTGCTTCTGGCCGGAGAACTGAGGCGGAGAACGACGATGACGATGGCGTGGATCGCGAGGGAGTTGAACGCGGGGGTTCCGCAGACTCTTTGGAGGGCATTATGGTCGAAAAGGGAAAAAAGCGATAATACGCGGGACTGGTGACCCCTTTTCGCTTTTCGCCTTTTCGTTGCGGGCGCAATGTGAGGCGCGCTTGCTTGCGGCTTTCGACCTTGCCACCGCTATAAGCCCCGCGCGGCAGCGCGCCACTCCATATAAAAAATGATTTTGCCATCAATCATTCTGTCGAACCTCTACTCCCCAATTTGCCAAAATCGTCACATTCCTCCCGTTGACCCTGTGCGCGTGGTTTTCAACGCTGCTGCCATGCCCTCTCGCAAGGCCACGATCCACCAACCCCACGATAAGCTCTTCCAGGCCGGCTTCCGCATCCCGGCCAACGCCGCAGCCTTTCTGCGGCAGCATTTGCCACCTGCTGTGGCATCTCGTGTAGAGTGGTCGAAGCTCAAGCACCTGCCGGGCAGTTTCGTTGACTCCGGTATGTCAAAAGCCGAGAGCGACCTGCTCTTCAGTGCGCCGATTGATGGCTGCGCCGCGTTCTTTTACATCCTCTTCGAGCACCAGCACAACAAAGACCCCTGGATCGCACTGCGCCTGCTACGCTACATGCTCGAGATCTGGCGCGAGTTTCTCGCCAAGAATCCCGGTGCGCTGAAATTGCCAATCATCCTGCCCGTCGTGCTCGCGCAGAACGCCACGGTATGGGAAATCCCCAAACAATTCGCCAGCCTCCTCGACCTGCCCGCCGAAAACCCTGAGGGCTTTCGCGACTTCATCCCCGACTTCGCCTTTCGCCTCATCCAGCTTGCGGAAATGCCTTTCGATCAAATCCAAGGCACGAACGCGGGCATCATGGTCCTTCGCACGCTCAAAGCCAGTCAGCTTCGGCTCCTGCTCGGGCCGGAAGTCTGGGACGAGGCGCGTCTCTCGCTGTTGCCGGACGACCTCTTCCGGGCGCTTCTGCTCTACATCCTGAACGCCGCCGACATTGACAAAGAAACCTTCCGCCATAAGTTGACCGAAATCCAAGCCACCAAACTCAAGGAATCCGCCATGACACTCGCCGAACAACTCCACGAAGAAGGAATGCAGCAGGGTATGCAACAAGGAATGCAGCAGGGAATCCATCGCGGGCAGGTTGCTGCGCAACAAAAAGCCATTCTTGAGGTATTGCTGATCCGCTTCGATCGAGTCCCTGAGGGGCTGCGCGAGGAAATTGAGTCGATCAGCGACTCCAAAAAACTCACGCACCTGCACCGCGCTGCCATCACCAGCGCCGACCTCGAATCGTTCGCGGCAGAGCTCTAAGCCCCGCGCTGCCGCGCGCAACCCCTTGGAGGGTCAATCTTTGCCTTGCTCGCGCCCCTGCTCGCTGCGCCCTTCGGGCCATCTGCGATGTGCTTCCTCCGCCGCGCCCGCGGCTTCGGTTGGCTCGACCCAAGGCTGAACCGCTCCGCCACCACGCCGCTCGTTCCCATCACGCCGCGCGCAGCCACCTCATCGACATCCTCACGCCGCTGCGCGGCTGAAAAATGGGTCATGCGAGGACGATGAACCTAATGCCACGCCGTAGCCGCGAAGCGCGTAGGCGGATTCCCATCAAAAACGATTCTATCATCCATCATTCTGTCGGACCTCTGCTGCCGAACTTGTCAAAATCGTCACATTCCTTCTTTTGACTCTGCGCGTGTGCCTTCCAACTATCTGCCCCGTGACTCAGCCTGAGAATCCTCTTCACCAACCCCACGACAAGCTCGTCAAATCAACCTTCTCGGACTCCGACAACGCTCGCGCCTTTCTGAAAGCCAATATCCCGCGCAAACTTGCCCGCCGCATCGACTGGAACTCGCTGACCCTCGTCAGCGGCAGTTTCATCGACCCCGAGTTTGCCGCCACCTCGAGCGACCTCCTCTTCACAGCGAAAATCGACGGCCAGCCCGCCTTTCTCTACATCCTCTTTGAGCATCAAAACCAGGAAGACCCGCTCATCGGCCTGCGCCTGCTGACCTACATGGTTCGCATTTGGAACGACTATCTCCGCAACAATCCCGGCGCCACGAAACTCCCGCCTATCCTGCCGCTCGTCCTTGCGCAGGACAACAAACCGTGGAAAACCTCCACCCGCTTCGCTGACCTCATCGACATTCCCGAAGGGGCAGGGGAGATGAAAAAACACATCCCGGACTTCGAATTCCAGCTTGTGGAGTTGTTCCGGATGCCGTTCGAAAAAATCCTCGGCACACCGATGGGCATCCTCACGCTGCGCGCCTTGAAAGCCGAAAAGCTCCAGGCCCTGCTGCACGACCTCGTCTGGGACGAATCATTGCTGATCCAGTTGCCACCTTTC
>JBIKUM010000108.1:0-8664 GCA_044347585.1 Terrimicrobiaceae bacterium | reverse complement strand
CAGGATGATGTTGATTCCGGCCAGAACGAGGATGTTCACGGCGTAATCATCGAGCTGCGGAGCCATGGCATAGAGGGCGGCACTGGCGATCAAACCGGCGGCGAGAGCAATATGGGCGGCGTGCTTTTTCACGGCATCAGACCTTCTCGCGTTCCGATTTTCCAAGGAGTCCGGCTGGTTTGAACATGAGAATCAAAATTAAAATAACAAATGCAACGGCATCGCGGAATCCGGGCGGAATGCCGATGTTTTTGCTGTATCCGACGACGAGGGTTTCCACGAGGCCGATGATTACGCCACCCAGCGCGGCGCCGGTGATATTTCCTATTCCTCCGAGCACAGCCGCTACGAAAGCTTTGATGCCCGGCAGTATGCCCATGAAGGGGTCGATGGCTTGGTAAAGCATCGCAAAGAAAATACCGGCGGCTGCCGCCAGAGCGGATCCCAGGCCGAAGGTGAAGGAAATGACGGCGTTCGTGTTTACGCCCATGAGCGAAGCGGCGGTCGGGTTGTTCGAAAGTGCGCGCATCGCCAGACCCATGCGCGTTTTTTGGACAATGAAACGCAACGAAACCAGAAGTAAAATCGTCACCGCAAGCACAACGATCTGCTCGGTCGTGATGGAAACTGTTCCTGCCAGGTTGTGGGTTTCGTTTTTGATCAGTTGAGGGAAACCCTTCGGGGCCGCTCCAAAGAGGAGTTGCGCGCCGTAGGAAAGAAGCAGCGAGACGCCGATGGCTGTTATGAGCACTGTAAGTCGCGAGCGTTGCCGGAGGGGCTTGTAGGCGAGTTTTTCAATCACGACGCCAAGTGCCGCACAAATCGCCATGGAAAGCAGGAGCACGGTCAGAGCGGACAAAAACTCTGGCATCCACTGGAAAAACGGCTTCAGCCACCGGTGCACATACAACCCCGCGAAGGCGCCGATCATGAACACATCGCCATGCGCGAAGTTGATAAACCGCAATACGCCGTAAACCATCGTGTATCCGAGCGCGATGAGGGCGTAGATCGCGCCCAACGAGAGGCCGTTGATGAGTTGCTGTGTGAGGTTGGCCCAGTCCACGGGGAGTCGGGATCAGGGAGCCACGGTTTCCACAAAGCGGAATTTGCCGTCTTGGATTTGGAGGATCACAGCGGACTTGCTGGCATTCCGACTGGCGTCGAGCGTGATGTTGCC
This sequence comes from Terrimicrobiaceae bacterium, assembly GCA_044347585.1. Lineage (GTDB taxonomy): Bacteria > Verrucomicrobiota > Verrucomicrobiia > Chthoniobacterales > Terrimicrobiaceae > UBA967. The sequence goes on along the minus strand of JBIKUM010000108.1, from coordinate 7,484 downwards.
CGTCACGGCCGGGAAGCCGCTCGTGGAGGCGATGGCATCGCGCAGGGCGGCGGACTCCGTCGTTCCAGCGCGTTTCATGGCGTCGAAGAGGAGCATGGTGGCATCATAGGCCAGCGCCGACATGGCATCGGGGCTCTCAATGTATTTGGCTTTGTATTTTGAAAGAAAGTTCTGCACGGCGGGCGACTTGTCTTCGGCAGAAAAATGGTTGGAGAAAAAATTCCCCTCCATCGAATCGCCCGCGACCTCGACGAGGGATGGCGAGTCCCACCCGTCGCCGCCGAGCAGCGGGACTTTGATGTCCAACTCGCGGGCCTGGCTGGCGATGAGGCCGGCCTCGTTGTAGTAGCCTGCTACGAGGATGGCCTCGGGATTGGCGCTGCGGATCGAAGTGAGCTGGGCTTTGAAATCCTTGTCACCCGAGCTGTAGCTCTGCTCGCTCACAATGGTGCCGCCGTTTTTTGTGAAGTAGTCTTTGAAGAAATCCGTGAGTCCCACGGCGTAGTCTTGTTTCACATCGGTGAGGATGGCCGCCTTTTTCCAGCCGCGCTGGAGCATGAACTTCGCGAGGACCGAGCCTTGGAACGGATCGATGAAGCAAACGCGGAAGATGTAGTCTCCGGTCTCCGTGACCTTGGGATTCGTCGAGGCGGGCGAGATCATGGGGATTTTGTTTTGCTGGCAGATCGGTGCGGCTTCCAGCGAGCGGGAGGAAGCGACCTCGCCGATAATGGCGACCGGTTTTTCGCGTGAGATCATCCGCCGCACGACCGTCGCCGCCTCGCCGGCTTTGGATTGGTCGTCTTCCGTCACGAGACGCACTTTTTTGCCCAGCACGCCGCCGTTGGCATTCATCTCGTCCACCGCCATGCGAACGCCTTTGTGCGCGGACTGGCCGAAGCTCGCGGTCGCTCCCGTGAGCGAGGCGAACTCGCCGATCACGATTTCGTTGGGATTTCCCTCTGCATCTTTCTTTTTACAGCCTGCAAAAAACAAACCGCAAAGCAGGGTTGCCACAAGGGCGGTGGAATGAAGGGGGCGTAAAGCTACGAGCGAAAAAAAGTTCCGAGTCATCGGGTTCACAAACTGGAAAATGCGCCCCAAAGAATCAAGTTCCATATCAGGTGGAATCCTGAAATGTGCGTTCCCCCTCGACGCAGGATGCGCTGCGGTTGATAAAAAGGCTCTCCTTCTTCATGGCCGCCGACTCGCCTTCCACTTTCATGAAACAATTGTCCCGCTGGCGGTTTGTTTTGATCGCCGTGATCCTCGTGGCGACTGTTGCCGGGCTGGCCCGCATCCGGGTGGATGCCAATGTTCTTGATCTCTTGCCGCAGGAACTTGTCCCGGTGAAGGGGCTCAAGGTTTTTCTGGGTCATTTCGGACAGCCGCACGAGTTGATCGTGATGGTTGACGCCAGTGACGCGGCGGAGGCTAGCGCGCTGGTTGATTCTTTGGCTGATGACCTTCGCGCCACTTCCACGCTCACCGTGCACAGCGCTCCGCCTTGGGCTTCGGACCCTCGCGAGCTTGTTCCTCTCGCCGCTTATGCGCTGCTCAATCAGGCTCCGGATAAATTTCAGGCGACACTGGAAAATTTAGCACCTGCGAGTGCGGGCGAGCGCGCTGCGGCTGCAGTCGAACGCCTTTCTACCACCATGGCTCCGGAGGAAATCGCCCGCCTTGCCTATGATCCACTGAATTTGCTTTCGGCGCTCCCGTCTTCCGCCGCGCCGGATATGGCAAACCGCGAGTTTTCCTCGGAGGATGGCCGAACCCGCCTTCTTTATGTGAACCCCGTCTCGTCGGACCCGCCAAGGGACTGGGTGCTGCGAGCGACTGATCGGATTCGTGAGTGGCAATCCGCATCGCCCGAGCGTATGGGCGCCCAGGTGGGATGGACAGGCGAGCCGGCATTTGCGCATGAAATATCAAGCGCCATGGAGAGCGACATGCGCGGATCGTCCATTTCTTCGCTCGCATTCGCTGCGCTCATCTTCTTTCTCGCCTATTGGCGCCTGCGGCCGCTTTGGGGATTGCTTTTTTATGTCTGCTGCAGCTTTGCCATCGCGCTTGGCCTCACGGCGCTGATCTTTCCAGGGCTTTCAATTATCAGTGTCGGCTTCGCCGCCATCTTGGCCGGGCTGACCGTGGATTACGGCTTCATTCTCTATCAACGGCGCATCGAGCATGGAGGCACTCTTCAGGAACTCCGCGCGGCGACAACCCCCGGCATCCTTGCTGGAGCGTCAACCACAGCGGCGGCCTTTTTCAGCCTGAATCTTTCAGGCCTGCCGGGCATTGCCCAGCTCGGCACAACCGTTGCAATCGGGGTGATGGCTGGCGCTTTGCTCATGATTTTTTTCTATGCGAGCGATCTTCAAAAAATGCCGCTTCCCGCGCCGCGCCACTCACGCCCTGTCAATCCGCGCCTGCTCGGTTTGGGGAAGACCTTTTCCTTCGCAATCCTTGTGATCTCCGTGGGCGCCTTGGCGCTGCTCGGTTTTCCCCGCTGGACGACTGACACAAATTCCATGCGACCGCGCGCGAGCGTTGCCTACCCGACACTGGATCGCCTCAGCCTCGCGCTGGGCAACAATCACGATGTCCTCAACATCATCGCAGCAGGGGAATCAGAATCGATCGTTTCCGAAAAACTCGCCCGTGCCCGCGCAGCCCTTGAGCAGGCGCGGAAAGACGGCCTTATCTCCACCTTCGACCTTCCCGATCCCTTGTGGCCACATGCGGGCTTTTTAAAAACGAACCTTTCTTCGGCCTCTGTGCCTATTGCTGATAGGAAGGCCCTCTGCTGGTTGCTGAGCGACGCTGGCTTTTCCGAATCGGGCACTTTTCTTACCACAGGCATCCTTGATCAATGGCAAGGCTGGCAGTCATCGGCCTCTCCTTCCTTGCGCGGGAATGCGTCTTTCGACTGGATCGCCAGACGAACCATGAGCCTCCTCGGCCCCGACTTTGCAGCGTGCGGTGTCGCTGTCGAATCCGACCAAAACCCCTCAGCTGTCTCTGAACTCATCGACACGCTGGCCGCACAGGACATCTTCATGACGGGATGGCACAAACTCGGCGACGCCCTCGCGAAGCATGCCCTTGGACACGGCTTATTGGCTGGCGCGGCATTTCTCGCCGTGCTTGGCGCAGCCTTGTTTCTCTCGCTGCGTAGTTTTCGGGATACGCTGCTCGTATTGGGCATCACAAGCCTCAGCCTTTTGGCAATGACGGGCCTGATGCGGCTCTTTTCGCTGGAGTGGAATTTTCTGAACCTCTGCTCGGTCACCCTCACCATCGGCGCCGGGGTCGACTACAGCATTCACATGATTTTCGCGCTCCGCCAAAACGGAGGCAATCACGGCGCTGCTCTGCGTGAAGTCGGAAAAGCCCTCTGGCTCTGCGCGGCCACCACCGTCGCGGGCTTTGGCTCTTTGGCCGCCGCGCAGACCACTGGCTTGGTATCTCTCGGTATCAACTGTGCTCTTGGCGTGGCATTGAATGCCCTGTTCGCCCTGTTCCTGCTGCCTGTGCTCTGGCGTTTTTTGATGCGTCGCCCTGCCCGGGAGTGAATGTAAATCTTGAGATCCGTAAGCGCAGAGACAGGCTGGGCTTTACAACCCTTCACATGCTGTTAGGTTTCTCTGTCGACTGCGGGGCGTAGCTTAGCTTGGTAGAGCGCCTGGTTTGGGACCAGGAGGTCGGAGGTTCAAATCCTCTCGCCCCGATTTCTTCCCGCTTATTCGAGCGTGTCGTCCAATGCGGCGAGCAGAGTTGCGATCGATTCGCGTGTTTCGTCGCCCATGTTCGAGATGCGGAAGGTTTTTCCTTTGAGTTTGCCGTAGCCGCCATCGATGACGAAGCGGTGTTTCTCACGGAGGCGTTTGATCCAGGCCGCGACATCGATCTCGCGGTTGTTTTTTACGCAGGTCAGGGAGAGCGAGCGGCGGCCTTCGGGTGCGAAGAACTCGAATCCACGGGCGGAGACCCACTCGTGCACCTGTGCGTTCAGCGCGGCGTGGCGGGCGTGGCGGGCTTCGACGCCCTCGCTGAAAATGTCATCCAGCTTGGATTCGAGCGCATAGATCAACGAAATGGCCGGTGTGCTGGGCGTCATGTCCTGTTCTTGGTTTTTGGCGAATTCCACAAAGTCGAAATAGTATCCGCGGTCTTTGATCGACTCGGCGCGTTTCATCGCACGCTCGGAGACGGCGAAGAGCGCCAGGCCGGGAGGCATAGCCAGCGCTTTCTGGCTGCCTGTGAGCAACACATCGATGCCGAGTTCGTCCATCGGGATCGGCTGTGTGGAAAAAGAGGACACGCTGTCCACGATGAACATCACCTCGGGGAACTCGCGTAGAACCGCTGCGATCTCGGGAAGCGGATTGCGCACGCCGCAGGAGGTTTCGTTGTGGATGAGAGTGAAGGTATCGAATCCACCCTCGGAGAGTTTCGCACGGATCATGTCCGGCTCGATGGACTGCCCCCACTCCACTTGAAGAGCCGCTGCCTCCTTGCCGCATCGCTTGCTGACATCAAACCACTTGTCCGAAAACGCGCCGCACATGCCGTTGAGGACTTTTTCTGTCGTGAGATTCCGGATCGCGCCTTCCATGACTCCCCAAGCCGACGAGGTGGAGAGAAAGACCGGGCGCTGGGTGCCGAAGAGGGTTTGCAGGCGTGGCTGGATGCCGCCGTAGAGTTTTTTGAACTCTGATCCGCGATGGCCGATCATCGGCGTGCACATGGCGCGGAAGGTTTTTTCGGAAACTTCGATCGGACCCGGAATGAAGAGCTTGATGTGTGACATGGCAAAAAAGTGAAGTGCTCATGTTACGGCCGACCGGCGGTGGATGACGAAGAAATTTTGCAATCCTGCGAGCCTGCCGCCAAGATTCCCGCATTCCCAATGGCCGCAAAAAAATCTTCATCAGCGATTCACTTCATCAGCGGCTCGGACGATGCCGCCGTCAAGCGCGCCGCCTCTGAACTCGCCGCCACGCTGGCTCCCGGCGCAGATGCGTTTGGTTTGGAGATCATCGACGGGGCAGTGGAAACGGTTGATGCCTCCATCGCCCGCACCCGGGAGACCATGCAATCCCTCGCCACCATGCCGTTTCTGGGCGGCACGAAACTGGTCTGGTTGAAGAGCGCGACTTTTCTTGCCGACAGCGTCGCCGGCCGTTCGGAAAATGTCATCACGGTCGTCGAGCAGCTTTGCGACCTGCTCGATGAAGGTTTGCCCGATGGCGTCACTTTTCTTCTCAGCGCGCCGGGTGCGGACAAGCGCCGCTCTGCCTATAAGCGCCTCTCGAAAGCCGGGAGCACTACTTTGCACGACAAGCCAACGCTGGGCTTCGGCGCGGGCGAGGAGGAGATCATCACCTGGACCATGCAGCAGGTGCGTGCCCGAGGCTTGAAAATCTCGGCGGATGCCGTCGAGGTTCTCGCCGCCCGCGTCGGGCTTGATTCCGCACAACTCCACAGCGAACTCGATAAAATCGAAACCGCCTTCGGTCCCGGCCACCCCGTTGGCGAGCGCGATGTGCGCGACCTCGTCCCGGCGACACGCGAGAGCGGCGTCTTTGATATCGGCAACGCCATCTCCGCCCGAAACCTCCCGCTCGCCCTCGAAACGCTTGAGCAACTTTTTTATCAAGGCGAAAAAGGTGTCGGCATCCTGCTGGCATCGATCGTTCCGACGGTTCGAAACCTACTGCTCGCAAAAAGCCTCCTCATCCGCCACAAGCTCCGTCCCCCCGCCGAGGCCCAGTATTTCTCAGGGACACTTGCAAAACTCCCGTCCGAGGAAACAGATTTTCTGCCTCGCAAAAAGGACGGCAGCCTCAACGCCTACGGCCTCGGCATCGCCGCCAAAAGTTCCGTTCACTATGAGCTCGAAGAACTCCAGCGCGCCTTCCACGCCTGCGCCGACGCCAATCTCCAACTCATCACCAGCCAAGGCGCGGAGGATGTCGTCCTGACACGACTCCTCATCGGCTTCATGGGCAGGCCAGTAGTGTGAGAAAAGCGGGCGCAGTTCGCTGCGACTACCATTTCATCATGGGCAGTGGATTGAGCGGATGCCGCATGAATTGTCCCCACGCCAGCCTCACGAGGTTTTTGTGAAAGCCGAGATTGGGAAATTCAGCTTGGACGGATTTCACATCGGCGCGGGATAGCGTGAAACGGCGCACGCCCTGCGTGGCATCCACCCAGTCGCCCTTGCGAAAGACTTCGACTAGCGGGAACCGGCTGTCAGCTGCAGAGCGGAATTTGTGGTGCAGGTTGATCATCTCGGAGACTTCATCGGTCCAGTCCGCTTTGCCAGAGCGCTGCAAATACTCTTGAGCCAGCGCGATCGACGGCTCCAGATAGTCCACAACATCCCCCGGCCACATGCCGAGATCATGAAAACAGGCGGCAATAATCAGCTTCTCCTCGTCGTCGCCGTGACACTCATGAAATGCGAAGCAAAAATTCAAGACCCGGTAAACATGGTTTTTGTAGGGCTCGAATTGCGCGCCGATCACTTCCGCCCGCTCGGCGAGGATGCCTTCCAAAAGCGGGATGTTTTTCTGAATCTTCACGCCAAGCGCGCCTTGGCGTCGGCAGCGAGGTTTTTCCAGAGGCTGGCGAGCGAGGCCGTGACGGATTCGCGGGCGGCAGCGACTTCAGCTAGAGTAAAGGATTTTCCAGCTTCGGGAGTCTGCGCGGCGAACATGTAGTATTTGATTTTTGGCTCGGTGCCGGACGGGCGCACCGCCACGCGGCGGCGGTCGGCGAGCGTGATCATGAGCATGGCTTCGGCAGGGATGCGGTCGCCTTCGATGTCGTGGATCGTGTCAGTTGCGAAATTCAGAATTCCTGTGACCTTGGCTCCATCGATCTCCGTAGGCGGGTTGGCAGCGTAGGAAGCGACGAGTTTTTGGATTTGGGCCGCGCCTTCTGCTCCATCCATCGTGAGCGATTCACCGCGCTCGAGGTAAACGCCGAACTCCGCGAAGATGCGATCGAGCAGGCTGACGAGCGTGAGGCCTTGGGATTTCGCATAGGCGGCGGCCTCGGCGATGAGGACGGCGGCGGAGTTGCCATCCTTGTCCCTCACGAAATCCGATGCGCTGTAGCCGTAGCTTTCCTCCCCGCCGAAGACATAGAAACTCGAGTGCTCGAGGCGCAGGCGGCGCGTCTCCTCTTCGGAGAGCGCGGTATAATCGGGACGCAGACTGGCTGGGATGGCGGCCTCGTAGTTGCCGAGCTTCTGCCCGATGTATTTGAAACCGGTGAGCGTCTCCACGCAGCGCAGGCCGAATTTTTCCGCAATCGCCTTCTGAAGATCCGTGGTGACGAATGTCTTGATGATCACGCCGCGCGAGCGGTTCGAGTCGTTGAGGATTCCTTTTTCAAAAAACCGAGTCGCCCGATACCAAGCGAGGATGGAGCCGATCTGGTTACCGCTGATGAGATGCATTTTTCCC
>JBIKUM010000013.1:0-17699 GCA_044347585.1 Terrimicrobiaceae bacterium | reverse complement strand
GCATCCCGCGCGGCAATGCCCATGCGGTCGTCATCCGGGTCGGTGGCGATCACAAGATCTGCGCCGGTGCGGTCGGCCTGCGCGATCGCCATCGTGAGTGCCTCGGCGTTTTCAGGATTCGGCGACTTCACGGTCGGGAAGCGTCCATCGGGAATCTCCTGCTCGGCCACGCCATCGCATTGGAATCCCAGTCGCTTCAGCATGGGCTTGATGATTACGCCGCCGACGCCGTGCAGCGGGGTGTAAACGATCTTGAGAGAATTCTCACGACGGATCAGCTCAGGATCGATCGGCAGTGTGGCCAACCGCTCCATGTAGGCCTCGTCAATGTCCGCGCCCAGCGGAATCACGCGTCCACGCTCGCTCTCCGCAACTGGTGTGAAGCTTTCCGACTCCACGGCATTGACGCGGTCGATGATCGCCGAAGCGTGCGGCTCGGTGACCTGACAACCGTCTTCGAAGTAAACTTTGTAGCCGTTGTATTCCGGCGGATTGTGGCTCGCGGTGAGGTTGATGCCCGCCTGGGCCTTCACATGGCGCACGGCAAATGACAGCTCTGGCGTGGAACGGGGTCCCTCGAAAAGGTAGGCGTTGCAGCCCAGGTCGGTGATGATTTTTGCAGCCAACTCGGCAAACTCGCGCGAAAAAAACCGCGTGTCGTGGCAAAGGCAAACGGCTGGTTTTCCCGCACGGCCGCTTTTTGCGAAATACACCTTCACATAGTGCACAAGCCCCTGCGTGGCGCGGCTGATGTTGTAGGTGTTCATCGCATTCGTGCCCACACAGGCAAACTCCGGACGCCCGAGCGGCTGCGGATTTCCCCGCTCGACGGCGGTCACCACCGCGCCAATCGTCTTGCCGCGCAACCCGCCCGTGCCAAAGGCCAGCGTGCGGAAAAACCGGTTGTCCAACTCACCCCAGTTGCCTGCAGCCACCAACTCCTCCACCGAGGCCTGATCAACCGGAGAGGCGCTTTTCGAAAGCAGGCTCTCGATATTCTTAGCGGACTCGGAAAGAAGTTTTCCATTAGCAGCAGCTTGGCGGATCGTGGAGAGGAGAGTGTTCATGCGCGTAGAAATAGCATGCACCCGAGCCGCATGTAAATCCCGGAACCAGCCTTATCTCGCGGTGATGGTAATTCAACGGAGACGCTGCGCCAACCCTGCCCGCGAGAGGTTGTCTCGCAGGGGCTGATTATTCCGGAAGAATTTGCTGCTAATGCTTGAAATTTGCTTTAGGCAAAGACGCTTACCTTCCAAAGACTATGAGCTGCCGCGCTCGAATTAGTGCTTCAGAAGAATGTGCTTGCGAAGGCCAAAATTATATAAATAGTTCAACAAAAACAGAATGACTGGAAACAAACGCTTCTGCTTATAGTTCAGCGACGCCCGCCCAGCACTTGACGGCATTGCGTGAGCAACAACGCAGGGTCGTCCCAGTAAATGTCATGGTATCGGTTCCGTCGGGGTAGCCAATGGCGCAGGCCCTTCCAGTCGCGCTGTCTCAAGCAGCGCAAGAGATCTGCCGAGAAGTAATGGGCTTCGATGCGGGTGCCCACTGGTTGAGTTTGAATATAATTGGTCGCCGCCTTCTCATTCCACTCGGCGGCGATCTGGGAAAATGAAACACCACAGGCACGCCCAAAGCGCAAGCCGGAGGTGGCGCGCGGATGAAACTCGACTACATATGGCTTGCCGGTGTGTTTTTCGCGTATCCAATCGAATCCGCAAAACCCTTCAAAGCTCGTGTTGCGGGCCAGACATTCCACAATCGGCTCGAGATCAGTTTCATGGCGGAAGTGCCGGGCGATCGAGGCGCCAAATCCCTGACCTGGTTTAATGAGCATGGTTGATGCAAGCCAGCCTTTCACCATTCCTCGTGAGCAAAACATTTCGACGACTCCCATTTGACCATCAATGAACCGTTGCGCGAGTAGAGGGAAGGGGAGGTTGGCGGGAAGATTCGTGGTTATCGTCAAGAGGGAAACCCCTTCCCCGCCACTGCCATTCATCGGCTTCACAATGACCGTCCCATTGATGGCCAAGGCGAAGGCGCTCAGTTCGTCCGGTGTGTGGCAAACTCGGCTGTCTGGAATCGGAAACCCCCACTCTTTTGCAGCTTCGATGATGCCTCCCTTGTCTCGAAACAGATTCTGCACGAGCGGATCGGCAAGGCCGGGTTGCCAATCGAGAATCCAGTCGTATTCGGTCTGCTGAGCGAGCTGTCGTGCCACGGTCTCTTTTGCAACGATGAGCTTGTGCCAAGCGCCGGCCTTCACCATGTGCTTATGCAGGTAGCGGACTTGCTCCTCAATCGTCTCGAGCGTCGTGACATTTTCAAGGTAACGACTGCGTCCGATGCTATCGCCCGCTAAGCACAGGGCATCGACCGCGTATCCTGCCTGACGCAGAATAGGCGGCAGACGAAAGGCCAGATAAAGACCTTCATCAGGGACAAGCAACACGCGCCGGTTCATTAAGCTCTTATCCCTTTAATGGGAAGCGGTCGCTTGATCGATAAAATTCAGGCGCTGGCGACTTGCTCTCCCTGGCGGTGATTATTAAGGGGCATAAGAGATGCGGGCCACTGAGGCATCGGCATTTTGGGAACGCCGAGGTCATTTTCCACCCGGAGCCGTAACTAAGCCAAAGGGGATATCCGCGTTCCAATTGCTGCCGGATCCCACGAATTCTGTTCCACGTGGAACAATAATTGAAATTGCAGTCATTGGCCGAGGCAGATAGGATGCGTCGATGTTGCATGTTGTGCTTGTGGAGCCGGAAATTCCGCCGAATACGGGGAATATTGCGCGGTTGTGTCTTGCGGCTGAGGCGCGTTTACACTTGGTCGAACCGCTGGGGTTTTCGTTGGACGAAAAAGCGCTTCGTCGCGCGGGTATGGATTATTGGCATCTGTGCGATGTGAAGCGCTGGGGTTCTCTCGAGGAGCTGCAAGCCGCCGAGAGCGCGGGGCGGTTCTTTTATTTTACGACAAAGGCCTCGAGGGTGTATTGGACGGAAGAGTTCCAAGATGGAGATTTTTTGGTATTCGGCAGAGAATCGCGCGGCTTGCCTGAGTCGTTGCTGCGGGCGAATGCGGAGTCGTGTTTGACAATCCCAATGCAACCCGACGCGCGGAGCTTGAACTTGGCGACATCGGTCGGCATCGCACTGTATGAGGCGAAGCGGCAGATTGGCACCGTGAGGTGAATTCTGATGGGCGCGGTTGGTAGGGGATTGACCACAGAGGACACAGAGAACACGGAGGGAAGAGCAGGTGTTCGGTAGCATTTTTGTAGACAGCATAGCGCAATGACGGTTTTTCGTTTTAACTGGCCATCCTCCTCTGTGCTCTCTGTGTCCTCGGTGGTCAGTTCTTTTCAGAAGGCCAGAAATTGTTCCACGTGGAACGCTCGGGAGGATATGGGAGGAAGTAACGGTTTTTTTGAGAATCGAGTTGAAAAACAGGGCTCTAAAATGGCGTTAAACGGGTTTTTATTTGAAAAGAGGGTAGCGATAGCCGAGAGCATGGTGGCGCAGCAGGAGGGCTGTTTTTAGGAAATTGCGGGGCGCCGGCTTTTTTGAGGCCCCCGAAGGGATTTTGAGACAGGATGACAGGATCAACAGGATTGACAGGAGGATTTATGGGATGCGCATGAGATGGCCTGCTACTTATTCTTCGTGCTACTGAATGGGTGAGCTCATGTTTATTCTGGGCGGGTCTTTTTGGAATTCTTAAGCGGGATTTGGATCGGCGGTGGAGAGGTTGGGGGATTTTTTGCAGCGTGTAAAATGGTTGATTTTGGAGATGGGAGTAGAAAGGAGGCGAAAGCACTTCGCGACTGAAACCGCCACTCTTGCGGAGCAAGGGGAGAGAGGTTTTGCTTAGTCGCTTGTTTGCAGTTTTTTGTAATATTTTCGCGAGGCTAGCGTGATCACAGGGAGGGCACAAAAAGATTTCCCGGAAATTATTTGACATTTTCTTTTTATGGACTTACTTCTGCGCGAGTCAGCGGGGATTTCCGTCTGAAGGGGATGGATGTCCGTTGCCGACTCCAACACCTTTATGCAATCGGTTCTCGATACACCCGTTTTGGTTCTCAACCGCCTCTGGCAGGCGGTGAATACATGCAGTGCCCGTCGTGCGTTCACTCTGCTTTACCAGGGTCACGCGCAGGTGGTTTCCGCAGAGGGCGGTCAGGGTTTTTTGACCCATGATTTCAAGAGTTGGCAGGATTTTTCGGAGAGCAATCCGGATCCGGATATGGCGAAAACGGTGTCGATGCGCATTCGGGTGCCGCGCGTGATTGTTCTGCTGCTCTTCGAGCGCCTGCCGAAGAAGGAAGTGAAGTTCACGCGCCAGAATGTTTTTGAGAGGGACAACAACACTTGCCAGTATTGTAACAAGGTTTTTTCGCGCGAGATGCTCAATCTTGACCACATCATGCCGAGGGATCGCGGTGGGCAGACGAATTGGGAAAACATCGTTTGCTCTTGCATTCCCTGCAATTCGCGTAAGGGAAACAGGCTCCCGCACGAGGTCGGCATGGCACTCATTCGCAAGCCCAAGCGCCCACGCTGGAGGCCGTTCGTGAACATCTCGGTATCGAACCACCCGCACGAGAGTTGGCGTCACTTCCTCGACATCGCGTATTGGAATGTCGAGTTGGGCGATGGATGATTGAGCCAGACCTTTTCCGGCGGATAGGGCCTCGAAAAAAAATAAAAAAACTTCTTGCGCACGGAGAGGAGCCGTGAGAGGTTAAGAGCGTTCTGGGGGGAACAGCAGGCCGTCGTGACACTCGTCGCGGCGGCCTGCAACTTTTATAGGGTCAGAAGATTTGCGAAAAACTCAGGCAGAATGCTCCACAGAAAGTTGAGGAAGCATTTCCTCAAAAAGCCGCGCAGCCTCTTCCAGAGCGGATTCAAAGTCGATCTGCACACCGCTCTCGCGCTCGAGGCTTGTCATTTCCACACCAGTGAGGCCGCAGGGTGTGATGCTTGAAAATGCGGCGGTGGAGGTGGCGAGGATATTGATGGCGAAGCCGTGCATGGAAATCCATTTGCGAACTCCGACGCCGAGGGAGGCGAGTTTTCGTTCCCCGACCCACACGCCGGTGAGGCCTTCGCTGCGGTGAGCTGTGACGCCGAAGCCAGCGGAGAAGCGGATGAGATACTCTTCGAGAAAGCGGAGGTAGAGGTGAAGATCGCGTCCACGATTGTTGAGGTCGAGAATGGGATAGCCGGTGAGCTGACCGGGGCCGTGGTAGGTGGCCTGGCCGCCGCGATTGGTCTCGAAGACGGCGTGCGGAAGGGCCTCGCGGAGGCTCGAGCGGTCGCGCGTGCGGCCGATGGTGTAGACGGGTTCGTGGTCGAGGAGGATGAGCGTTTCCTCGGCTTCGCCGCATTGAACCTGCTGGACAAGCTGCTCCTGAAGGGCAAGAGCGGCTTCAAACGAAAGGCGACCGGGCAGAAGAATTTTCATCGGCGGCGGAGAGCGGTGGGCGCGGGAAATTTGATGGTTTGAAAATGGGTAAAGCCCACCGCAATGGCATCCGCCGCATCGGATGGAGGCGTGACCGTGAGGCCAAGAAGCGTGCGGACCATGAAGGCGACTTGTGTTTTTTGCGCAGCACCTGTTCCCACGACAGCTTGCTTGACGCGACGCGGAGCGTATTCGTGGATGGGCAACCCGCGCTGCGCGGCGGCCAGCAGAACGGCTCCACGGGCGGATCCCAGCGTGATCGCCGTCGGGAAGCTCTGCACATAGATCACGCTCTCGACGGCCATGGCTGTGGGCTGGAAGCGCGTCATGGCATCCGTGAGGCGCGTGTGGATTTCCAATAAGCAACCGGAAATCGTGAGCTTCGGTGAATTTTTTATGACATCGAAATGCAAACACCGAACCTTGCCGGCCGAGCGCTGGAGAACGGCAAAGCCGGTTCCACGCAGCGAGGGATCGACCGCAAGCAGGATTTCATCGGCATCCATTCAGGTAAAAAATCAAAAGTTACGGAAGGTCATGGTGCCTGCGGCCGGCACGAATTCATCGGGCTTCTCGCCGTTCTTGAGATACGCCACGGTTTTGTCGCCCTCGGCGGGAAGTGTGACTTGGCCGGGGCCAACGAAGCCAGGTGGATGCGCCGCGAGGGTGTAGAGGATATTCAGCATGCCGCCAGATTGAAGATTGGAAGCGGTTCGGTGCACTTTGAGGATGCGTGCGGTCACTTCGACATCCTGCTGGGCTGTCTCGGCACCGGGCTTGATGTCGACACGCAGAATTTCGACGGTCAAATACTCCGGCGCGGCGGCCTGCATTTGCTCGTAGGCCGAAGGCGGGAGCTCGGCGTGCAGGCTGGCGAGAAAAAACACGGCGGCAAAGGCGGTCAGAATCTGGCGCATGGGAATCTTCTGGCCATCGCAAGCGGGATGCGCAAGCGAATCCGTGCGGACAAATCTTTCGGATGCCGCGCCGTATGCGGTGTGATAAGACATCGCCGCGCGCCGCTCATGAAAAAATATCTCCTTCCGATCCTGCAAGCGGCGGTCACTCTTTTCATTTTTGCGAAGCTTTTTGGGGATGCTTCCTTGAGGGAGAATGCCGCGCGGGCGTTGGCAGCGGCGGATTTCGCCTGGCTCGTTGGTGCGGCCTGCGCGGCGGCCCTGAGCGAGATCCTCTGCGCAACGAGATGGTGGGTGATCCTAAAGGCTTTCGGCTTGCAAGTGCGCTGGCGCGACGCGGTGGCCTTTTCGGCAGTTGGACTTTTCTACTCCCTTGGACTGCCAGGCTCGGCGGGAGGTGATGCGGTGCGAACGCTGTATTTGATGCGTCTCTTCCCGGACAAAAAAATGGCGTCCGCCTTCTCGGTTCTTGCCGACCGCTTGTGCGGACTGGCCGCGCTGGTGCTCTTCATGGCGGCGACGCTTGCATGGAACCACAAGACATTTCTGGCGGGCGAACTCGGGCGCGGCATTGTGCTCTCGGCGGCTTCGCTCCTCGGTGGCGCCATTCTCCTTCTCGGTCTGTGGTGGATGACGACGATTCCCTCTTTGCGGGATTTTGTGAAGCGGCGGCATCCGCGTTTCAGCCCGCACCTTTTGGAATCGGGTGCGATTTTTCAGCAAATGGCGCAACGGCCCGGCGCGGTGCTGATCGGTTGCGCGCTCGCCTTGGCAGCGCTGGCAGCGCACTTCCTGGGATATTTTTTCAGTGCGAAGGCGTTTGGCTCGTCACTTGGAATCGGAAGTCTTTTTTCGATCATGCCGATTGTGGACACGCTTACCATGTTACCGGTGGCGCTCTACGGCCTCGGGCTGCGCGAGGCGTTGTTCAATGTCCTTCTCGGAACTTTTTTTGGAACGCCCTCGGCAGCGGCAACACTTATCTCGCTGGGTGGGTTTGGAGCGCAGGCCGTGGTCGCGCTCCTTGGTGCTGCTTTTCTTCCCTTCATCAAATTTCTCGGCCTCGGGGACACCGACAAAAAGTGAGAGCGAACATCGTGGTTGGAATTTATCCGAGAATTGACTATAGGAGACCTGTGCAGCCGCTCCGATCAAAACGCCGCAAGAACCCCGAGGTTTGGCACAAGGCCAACCGCATGATGATTGCCCTCATCATTGCAGGATTTGCAGCCGTGGCTGTCGCCGCGTTCTATCCGGAAATCCTCCGCCACCGTTCGCTCTCCAACCAACTCGCCGAGGAAAAAGGCCTCCTCGCCGACGAGCAACTCACAAAGGCCCGCCGCGAGCGCGAGGTGCACCTCCTCAAAACCGACAGCGAATATGTCGAAATCATCGCCCGTGATCGGATCGGGGTCATGAAAGAAGGCGAGACGATTTACCGCTTGGATTCGTCGGCGCCCACAACTCAGAAAACGGGCACCAACTGATTGCCGCCCGCCTCGTTGTCTTGAGAATTAAGTTTAAAGCGGCAGCATGCGGTTGTAGGGTCTTCGTCTCAATGAACGAAGAACTTCAGAATTTGGACACCTCCGCGATCAAGGGCCGCCTGGCCTCATTGCGGAGGTTTCTTTGACTTGGCGGCCCTGACCCAAAAACTCTCTGAAATCGAGGCACGCATGGCCGAGCCGGATTTCTGGGACAGCCGCGAACGCGCCCAGCGCGATGTCGCCGAGGTGTCTTCGCTACGCTCGAAAATTCAACCCATGCAAGCGCTGGAGTCCCGCGCCGCCGATCTCGATGTGCTGCGTGAACTCGCGATGGAAGAGGCGCCTAAGAATCAAGCCGCCGCTGCCGCCGAAGTGATGGCAGAATTTTCCGCAATCCAAAAAGACCTCGATAAATTCGAGATCACCGCCCTGCTCTCCGGGCCCTACGATAACTGCCCCGCCTTCCTTTCCATCAATGCGGGAGCAGGCGGCACCGAGTCTTGCGATTGGGCCGATATGCTGCTGCGCATGTATCAGCGCTGGATGGAACGCCACGGCCTCGAGTGCGCCATCACAGATATCCAACTCGGCGATGAGGCAGGCATCAAATCCGCCACGCTGCGCGTCACTGGCCAGAACGCCTACGGCTACCTGCAAACCGAGCGCGGAGTGCACCGCCTCGTTCGCATCTCGCCTTTCGATTCGAACAAGCGCCGCCACACATCATTTGCCAGTGTGGATGCCGTGCCGGAAATCGAGGATGTGCCTGTGGAAGTCAACGAGGCGGACATCAAGCTCGACACCTTCCGCGCCGGCGGGAAGGGCGGGCAGAATGTGAACAAAGTCGAAACCGCCTGCCGCCTCACGCACATCCCCACGGGCATCGTTGTGGCCTGCCAGGCTGAGCGCAGCCAAGGCCGCAACCGCGAACTTGCCCTCCAACTCCTCAAGGCGAAACTTTTCCAAATCGAAAGCGACAAAAAACGCGCCGAGGTGGACCGCCAATACGGCGAAAAAGGCGATGTGGCCTGGGGAAATCAAATCCGCAGCTATGTCTTCCAGCCCTACCAGATGGTGAAAGACCTCCGCACCGGCGTGAAAACCGGCGACATCCAAGCCGTGATGGATGGCGATATCGACGCCTTCATCGAAGGCAAACTCCGTGGCCTCACCTACAAAAAAGGTGAGAGCGACGAGGACGAGGAATAAGAGCGCTGGTTAAAAAACCAGACCAGCCGTGAAGCCGAGCACCGCAGCGTTTTGAACAGCGGCTGTTCCGCTACCGTTCGGGTGGCTGAAGTATTGAGCAAAGGGTTGGATGTAGGACCAGCCGTTGATTTGGAAGCGATATCCGCCTTCGATCACGGCTGTGTAGCCGTCCACCGCTGGGCTCACATCCCCTTGGTAGGCCCCATAGCCGATGGAGATCATGGCCAGATCCTCGTCACGGTGCGGGATGAGTCCTGTGTAAACGAGTCCGCTCTGGAAGTAGAAAGGATAAACATTTTTGACCGCATATCCGGGAGCGAAGGTGAGGAGGTTGAAGGTGTTCAGGCCTTGCTTGGAGAGTTTCGGGGCGGATGGCTGCACGGTTGATTTGAAAGATTTTCCACTCGCAACGGATTTGCCGTCACCCCGTGGAGCGGGAGCCTCTTCAGCAGAAGGTTCGCGGTAGAGCATCTGGTCGGCTTGGAAATAGAACCCATATTGGCCGGCGTCGTTCGTACCATTCCAGGAGCGCGTCTTGTTGGCAGGTGTGCCGTAGAAGTAGCCGCCGAACGCGTATTTGCCGGGCAATTGGGATTCGCCAATACTTGGGGTGTAGCCTGTTTCGCCCATGTAGAAGAGGCCGTTCTGGTTTGTGGCGGGGCCGTATCCTTGATAGGCAAGGCCGTGGTTCGTCGAGGCGGTGGCCTGCGGGAAGGACATGAAGAGACCGTTTTTCACATAGACGGATTCGTGCAGTTGAACTTTCAGCGTGCCGCCCCAGGTCGAGAAGCTGGACGAGAAGGGAATATTGCCGCCGATGCCTTTGGCGCTGTTCACGGCATTGTTGAGGAACAGCTTCGAGAGAGGCTGGTCGACGAATTCCTTCTGTGGCTGGAGCCAGCCTCCACGGAAGACCACCATGTCTTTGATAGGCAGAATGCCCTTGGTGCCGATCTCCGCGCCGAAGGACAGAACGCGGAACTGCGTGCCAGATTGCCAGTTTGACGGGTTGAACATGGACTGCGCCTCAACGAAATTATTGGGGTTCGAATCCTTGGTCGAATCGCGGTAGCGGAAGCTGGAAAACGCCAACACGCCTTCGAGGTTTTCGTTTTTCAAAAGTTTTCCGAAATTGATCTCGTTGCCGAAGTTGATCTGCTGATCCCAAAATCCCCGAGCGCCTTTTTCGCTATCCACGACGCCGAAGAACGCGCCTTGGTAGTTGCCGTTGAAGGAAACCCCCTCGGTCGCGAGTTTGCGGCGCAAGTCGAAGCCGAAATTGCCGCCGCCGCCGAGCATGTATTTGCCATTCCACCAGTCGTTGAACGGCTTCGAGCGGTCGTCATCCGGCGCTGGCATGCGCTCGCCACCAATCGTTCCAGAGGTGCCGGAAAGAATCTGGCCGTCTTTGATTTCGACAGGCCCTTTGAGCAGCAAAGGATGCCAGCCTAGGCCGTGTGAGGTTGTGGTTTCTTGATCGGCGGCAAATGCGCCCGTTGCGGAGGTGATGGCAAATGCCGCTGCACAGGCAATGGCTTTGTGTGGCAAGCAGGAGAGATGTTTCATGGCAGCGGGAGTCTGCCGGTAGCCGCCGATTGGAGAATGCGTTTTGTGTTAAATTTTCGTAACTTCTGCAATGTGGGTGGTTGTAATGCGCCTCCGACCAAGCAGACAGCACGCACTCGACCTCGCCGCCCGCTAACCCGAGCGAAGCCGCCGCCATGGCAAGCAGCCCGCCCGCTCCTCACGCTCGCCATCACACCCGACCTGCCGCGTTTGCGCGAGGCGTTGGATGCCGAGGTGCGCGCCGAGCAGGAGAAGGACCGCATTTACTGGGAACCCCTCAAGCGAGAGATGGAAGAATTCCGCCGCGCCGAGCGAGCCTCTTCGTAGTGCTATTGTCGCGGGATTGTCTCTTGCCATCGGCGGCTTGAGCGGCTTTTCTGGCAGGCTCAAAAACTAATCCCACATGAATTTAGACACCGCTTCTCTCGAAATCGCCGCCCGCGACGCCCGTGGATTGGCCATGGACGCCGTCACGAAATGCAAATCCGGCCACCTCGGCCTCCCGCTTGGCGCGGCGGATATCGGAGCCGTTCTCTTCGGCGCCTCGATGAGCTTCAATCCCGATGAGCCCCGTTGGCTGAACCGCGACCGCTTCATCCTCTCCGCAGGCCACGGCAGCATGTTCCTCTACGGTTGGCTCCACCTAGCGGGCTACGGCGTGTCCTTGGAAGAAGTCAAAAATTTCCGCCAACTCGGCAGCATCACTCCCGGACATCCGGAGTTTCACGAAACCCCCGGCGTCGAGGCCACCACTGGCCCGCTCGGTCAAGGCGTGTCGAATGCCGTTGGTTATGCCATCTCGGCCAAAATGTGCGAAGCCCGCTTCAACACATCCGCCCACAGCATTTTCAACCACCATGTCATCGCCCTCGCCGGTGATGGCTGTCTCCAGGAAGGCGTGGCGATGGAAGCCAGTGCCCTCGCAGGCCACCTCGGCCTCGACAACCTGATCCTCATTTACGATTCCAACAATGTGACGCTCGACGCCATGGGCCCAGTCACGCAGAGCGAGGACACCGCCGCGCGCTATGCCGCCATCGGCTGGGATGTCCACCAGATCGATGGACACAACCTCCACGAGATCGCCGAGGCCATTGAAAAGGCCAAATCCGCCACAAGCGGTAAGCCGCAGTTCATCATCGCAAAGACACTCATCGGAAAAGGAATTCCCGAAGTCAGCGGCACGAACAAAGCCCACGGCGAGGCTGGTGTGAAATTCGTCACCGAGTCGCGCAAAGCTCTCGGCCTGCCCGAGGAGACCTTCTTCGTTGCTCCCGAGACCAAGGCCTATTTCGAAAAACGCAAAGCCACCCTCAAAGCCGAATACGCCACCTGGGAAAAATCCTACGCCGCTTGGCGCACTGCCAACGCCGATCTGGCCAAGGAAATCGATGACGCCATCGCTGGAAAAACTCCGAACCTCCTCGATGTCATCCCGCCGTTTGATCCCGCCGTCAACATCGCCACCCGCAAAGCTGGCAGCGATGTGCTCCAGCCGATCTGCGCCGCCATGCCGCTCGTTACCAGCGGCAGCGCCGACCTCCACGGCTCGACGCTGAACTACATCAAAGACGGCGGCGATTTCAACCGCACCAACCACGCCGGACGCAACCTCCACTTCGGCATCCGCGAACACGCCATGTGCGGCATCATGAACGGTATGGCCTACGACGGCATCTTCCGCGCCAGCGGTGCGACATTCCTCGTTTTCAGCGACTACGGCCGTCCATCGATCCGCCTCGCCGCCCTGTCGCATCTCCCGACCGTTTACATTTTCACCCACGATTCCGTAGGCGTTGGAGAAGACGGCCCAACCCACGAGCCTGTCGAGACCGTCGCCGCCCTGCGCGCGATTCCTGGCTTGGATGTCATTCGTCCCGCCGACCCCGAGGAAACAGCCGGCGCTTTTGCAGCGGCCTTCCAAAAGACCAACGGCCCAACCATGCTCGTGCTCTCGCGCCAGAATCTGCCGACTCAAAACAGCATCCCCGTCGCCACACGCCGCGAAGGGGTTTTCCATGGCGGCTACATTGCTAAAAAAGAAACCGCCGCGCTGGAATTCATCCTCCTCGCCAGCGGCAGCGAACTCCAACACGCGATGAATGCCGCCGCCGAACTCGGTGCCGGAACCCGCGTCGTGTCCATGCCCTGCTTCGAACGCTTCGAAGCCCAGAGCGCGGAATACAAGGAATCCGTCTTGCCGAAATCCTGCCGCAAACGCGTCTCGATCGAAGCCGGCATCTCCGACCCGTGGTTCCGTTATGTCGGCCTCGATGGCAAAACCGTGGCCATCGACCGCTTCGGCCTCAGCGCCCCGGGCAACATCGTCATGGAAAAGCTCGGCATCACCGCCGCCCATGTCGTCGCCGCAGCAAAAAGTCTGTAATTTTTCACCACAGAGGACACAGAGAGCACAGAGTTGGTAAAGCCCGGCAGGCATCGAAGATTTTTTCTTCACCTCCGAGCCGTCCGTGTTCTCCGTGGCTCAATCTTTTATGCCGTCGAAATTCGATCCCGAGGAAATCCGTCGCAAGGCTGAGGAGCTCGAATCCGCCAGCCTGCGCGAGGTTTTGTCCTGGGCATGGGAAAAATTCGGCACACGCGCCGCGATCGGCACCAGCTTTCAAGGAGCGGGTCTCGTCGTCATGAACGAGGCCTTCTCAAACGGCCTGAATTTCCCCGTCTTCACGATCGACACTGGCCTCCTCTTCCCTGAAACGCTCGACTTGAAGGCCGCTGTCGAGAAACGCTTCGGCATCAGCATCGAACCGCTAGTCCCGGAGCAAACGCTCGAGGAACAAGCCGCCGAGCTCGGCCCCGAACTTTGGAAAACCAAGCCCGACCTGTGCTGTTCCCTCCGCAAGGTCATTCCCCTGCAAAAAAAACTCTCCTCACTCGATGTCTGGATCACCGGAGTCCGCCGCCAGCAAAACGACTCACGCGAAAAAACCAAAATCGTCGAACTCTACCACTTCGATGTCCTCCGCGACCTCTACATAGTGAAGCTGAACCCCATGGCCGCCTGGAGCCGTGACGAAGTCCAAGACTACATCAAAAAACACGACCTTCCCGTGAACGCCCTCACCGCACGCGGCTACCGCTCCATCGGCTGCCAACCCTGCACTCGCCCCACCGGCGACGGCGAAAACGAACGCGCCGGCCGCTGGACCGGCTTCGACAAAAGCGAGTGCGGCATCCACACTTTCCTCGGCAGTAATATTTGAGGTTTTCATTGGACATTTCCAATCGGAGAATCCCCCGGTCCTCACGGAGGCACCGCCACAGCAATCGCGCGACAGCGCGCACGTGCCTACAGGGTAGGGTCGGCGCGCCGCCGCTGACCCATTTGCGCGGCGGAGCCGCCATTGCATCCAGAAGAAACGCCGACGGGGCGGCTGAAACTTGGGACGCCGACGGCGCGGCATCCCTACCCCGGCTTACGAATCGCGCTGCCGAGCGGGTTTTTAGCGGCTGTCTATGACTGCCGAATTGGAGCCCCCCCGGCGGTCACAGAGACGCCGCTACAGTAACCGCACGACAGGGCGCTATTCGAAAATTTCGATGTATTAAAATCCAACGCCACGAGATCTCCCTGCCTCGGAATCCAAGCAGTCATTACCAAATCTCGTGCCCGCTTGTGCCCCACTCAACTCCGGCGGTTTTGTAGCCCCTTGGAATAGCCGCAACGAGATCTTCGATGCGATGCCGACCTCGGACGCGCGACGACATCTTCGCGGGCCTCATGATGATCGCATCCTTTTTCGGAGTTAGCTCGATTTCGACATCGTCCCCAGTCTCCAAGTTTAAACCCGAATCCGGCTTTTGAAAAAAGTCGTTTCGTGCGGGAAGGCAGGCGAACAGTGGTGGTGTGAACAAAACCGACACCGCCCACGCCGCACAAAACGATACATTCAATTTCAACCCGCTTTTTGGTTCTGACGAGCTGAAATTGCAGACGACGCCGAAGGCGGTGACGCCATTTGCCGGGATGGCATCGTTTTTTGCGTGGCTGGGAGCTCTGGAGTTTCCCAAGCGGGTAGCGGCGGTGATGCCTTTTGAATACCGCTCACCCAATGCGATAGCGCCAGAGCAGACGCTGATGGCGTTCATCAGCGCGGTGGTCGTGGGAGCGAGCCGGTTTGCGCACGCGGGGTGGTTGCGGCACGACACGGCGTTCCATGCACTCTTGGGGGTGAAGCGCTTTCCGGGCGAGGATGCGATCCGGAGGTTTTTCCATCGGTTCACGCAGGCGCACATCGAGGCCTTCTGGCGTCCGCTGTGGCGTTGGATGCTGGAGTTGTTGGAGGCTCCGAAGGAGGGGTTTTCGTTGGACTTGGATTCGACGGTGTTTTCGCGTGAGGGAGGACAGGAGGGGGCGGCGAAGGGTTATAATCCGAGGCGACCAGGCCGCAAAAGCCATCATCCGATTCTGGCGGTGCTGGCGGAGATGCCTTTTGTTTTGCACGCGTGGTTGCGGTCGGGAAACACGGGGGCGGGCCGGGGTGTGGTGGAGTTTTTGAAGGAGGCATTGGCGTTGTTGCCAAAGGGGATGGGTATTCGCTGTGTGAGGGCGGACAGCGGTTTTTTCGACCAGAAGCTTCTGAGGTTTTTGGAGGAGATGGGACTTTCCTACATCGTGGTGGCGAGGTTGGGGAGGCAGATGAAGCACACGTTGTGCGGGATCGGCGATTGGGTGGTGGTGGAGGGAGGGAATTACGAAGTGAGTTCGTTGCGGGTGAAGTTGGGGGGCTGGGATGTGGAGCGGAGGTTTGTGGTGTTGCGGGAGAAAATCCGGGAGGAGAAGGAGGCTGTGGGACGCCGGTTGCTGGATGTGCCGGGGTATACCTATCGGGTTTGGGTGACGAACCGCACGGAGTCGGCATTGGAAATTTGGAGGGACTACAACGGACGGGCGACGGTGGAACAACGGATCGAGGAGATGAAGAACGATCTGAATGCCGACGGATTCTGCACGAAGAAGTTTTTCGCAACAGAGGCGGCGTTCCTCGGGGTGGTGTTGAGTTTCAACCTGCTGTCGCTTTACCAAGCTGGAGTGACGCGGGAGAGCGGGTATCGCAAGCCCTCGACATTGCGGACGGCGGTGTTTGTGGGTGGGGCGATTTTGGGCCGGAAGGGGCGGGATGTAGTGTTGAGGTTCTCGGAAAGTTGGGGTGGCCTTAAAAAGCACATCCCGTTGATTAAAGAAGCATTGAATGCCAGAAATCCAATCGCGCCGCTTTTGCCCAAGCCACCGGGGGAGCGAGAGATTTTGGATGATCTGGCGTGCGGGGGGTGCGGGATTTAGAGCGGGAGCCCAGGCGGCGATTTCAGTTCAATCGCCGGATTCGGGTTAAAGACGCAAGCAGGGATTTGGGCAGACGGACGCCCTGACTGTTTCCCCAAGCTTGTAAAGTCGTCGTCATACTCGAAATGTGTATTGCTCGGCTAAATGGGACAAGAGGTAACAGAGTCGAAAATTCCTGTCTGGATCAACGGAGTCTGCTGACTCGGCATTGGCGGAAGCCTGATTTCGGCGAAAGACAGAAGACTTTCCGGATGGGTTCCATGTTGTGTCGACCCCGACCTTTCCGGCGAACCCGTTGTTTGCGGCAAAGCCTTCTTCGATTTCAGTCATCGAAGTCCGCAGCCAAGGGTCCCTTGAGCTTGCGCTCAAGCAGGCGCCTGTGCTTGGTGATGCGGCCGTTCACTCGTTTGCGCCAAAGGCGAAAGCTGGAAGGCTTCAACTCGCGGCGCATGACCGCTATGACATCCCGCTCCACAAAGCCTGTGCGCCTCTCAATTTCCTCGAAACTCGTCCTGTCCTCCCAAGCCAACCGCACGATCCGGGAGATCTGTTCGGGCAAAAGCGGCGCTTTCATGAGACAGTTGGAATAAAAAATTGGGAGTTCAAGAGATTCATACCTTTCACCGATAATGTGGCACGGACCAAATCTTACGAATAACCAACCCAGCCAGATGCTCGGAGGGACGCGAATTTTTTGAAGGAATGACGCTGTTGATTCGGTCCAAAAAACCCGAGTCAGAGATATCCAGCGCCTGCACGACCGGGCCGGCCATGCTCCGTTCAGAACCGGTCAAGGCATCGGAGGCTGGATGCCCTTCGCAGCGAAATACTGCCGCAGGAATTCGATATCGCCGCGATCTTTTTCGCGGCCGGCGCGGCACTTCATGCGCCAGAGCAGCTCGGGGCTTGCGAAGGGGATCGCCACGCCGTCGATTTCATGAATGACGAGACTTTGGGAGGCTTCGTGGTAGTCGATGCCGGAGGCTTTTGCCATGAGGTCCACAAGGATTTCGTCTGCCACGCGCACGACGGTGTATTTTTCGACTTCGCCGGCATTGAGCTCTCTCACGCATCCGTCCGGAAGCGTGGCGAGGGCCTCATAAACACGCGCCTCGTTTTCCAAATCAGTGTCGATGAGAATATCGATGTCGCCGGTGGTTCGCGGATACCCAGCTAGAATGATGGCAAACCCGCCCACGACCATGAACCGTGCTCCGCGCAATTGAAGCTCGCGGCAGAGTTCAACCAAATCCTTGCGCTCGGGCGAGCGGGGAATCAATTCGCCGGTTTCCGGATCAAACGGTCCATCAGCCATTGGTCAGCATCCTCATGTGTTTTGAATCGAAAAACTCCCCTCGGAATTTTCGGTTGTGGAAACCCTCGCAAGCTATTCTGCAGGCTCATTGCGTAATCGATGTAACTCTGTTCCGTGAGGTTGGCGCGCTTGCCAACGATCTTCCCAACCGGATCATCGATATTCACCACGGGATGCATGGCAGAAACTTAAGCCTGCCCGAGATCACGGGCAAGAGGCAAAAAGGAGACCTTACCCGCTCAGGTGCGCCATTCTCAGGGAGAGCCCATTTTGAGTTTGGAAGGCGATGAGCTGAACGCAAATAGTCACACTACTCTACCGGAGCAGCATCTTTCGCGCAGCGGAAGCCAACATGGCTGCTACCAGTATCCGGCGGTGTGCCACGCCTCGCCGAGGGGCGATAGCTTTCACAGTAA
>JBIKUM010000133.1:0-7863 GCA_044347585.1 Terrimicrobiaceae bacterium | reverse complement strand
TCACCAACTCCGACGGCATCGGCCTCACCGATGAGCCAACGCTGCAAGTCAGCATCGATGCGGCGATCCGGCTCACCAACGAAATCATGGAGGGTCTGTCCTCCGTCGATCTGCGCGCCGCCTACATCAACGCGCTCATCGTCCATCCCGCCGGCATTCTCGGTGGCGTGGATCAACAATACACTGGCAAGGTCGAGCGCGTGGACACCAAGGCCCTCCGCCTCCTTCTCGACGAAGGCATCATTCCTGTCATCCCTCCCATGGGCTTCGACGGCGAGGGACGCACCTACCGGGCGAACTCCGACAGCGTCGCACTGGAAGTCGCCGTGGAGCTCGGAGCCGCAAAAATCCTCTATCTAGCGCCAGGCCGGGTCTTCGAGGAATCGACACCCCTGCCGCGCCAGCTTTCGATTTCCGAGACGGAAGATCTCATCAAAAAACGCAAGGCCGACTTCCCGACCGGACTTCTCTCGAAGCTCGAGAACGGCGCCAAGGCCTGCCGTCAGGGCGTTGCCCGCGCTCACCTGCTGAACGGCGGCATGAACGAAGGCCTGCTCAGCGAGGTCTTCAGCCACGAAGGCATCGGAACGATGGTTTACTCGAACGAGTATCAACAAATCCGGCGCATCTTCAAAAAGGATGTCCGCTCGGTGATCTCGCTCATCCGTCAATCCGTGCAGAACGAGGAACTCGTTCGCCGCTCGCGCACCGAGATTCTGGAGTGCTTGAATGACTACTGGCTTTTGGAAGTGGACCGCTCTCCTGTGGCCTGCGTGGCCCTTCATCTCTATCCCGAACAATCCGCCGCCGAACTCGCTTGCCTCCATGTGCGCAAGGCGCAGGAAAATCAGGGCTACGGCCGGAAACTCATGGCGTTTGTCGAAAACCTCGCCCGCGAGAAAGGCGTGAAAACCCTCTTCGCCCTCTCCACTCAAGCCTACAGCTACCTCCAACAAAAAGGCGGCTTCACAGCGGCAGATCCCTCCGTTCTGCCTCCCGAAAGACTCCAAAAATACGAAGCCAGCGGAAGAAATTCCGTCGTGCTCATCAAAACCCTACGCCCGTGACACACAACGCCGCCCTTTACATCGACGGCTTCGTCATCTTGGCCTACTTCGTCGTAATCGTAGGTATCGGCCTCTATGCCGGACGCCGGAACGAAACCCTGCAGGAATTCGCCCTCGGGGGACAAAAAATCCCCTGGTGGGCCGTCCTGGCATCGATCATCGCGGCGGAGACCAGCGCAGCGACATTCCTCGGCACACCGGCAGAGGGCTACAAGACACTCGGCTTCGCATACGCCCAGCTGGCCATCGGAACGATCCTCGCCCGCATCATCATCGCGTATCTTTTCATCGCTCCGTATTTCCAATTCAAGGTCCAGAGCATCTACGAATACCTCACCGTCCGCTTCGGTTCGCGGACGAAGAACATGGCGAGCGGGATTTTCCTCCTCGGCCGCGTGCTCGGAATCGGCGTCAGACTCTACCTCGGCGGCGTGATCCTTGTCGTGATCTGGCGATACCTTTTCCCCGGCACGGAAATCACGATTTGGACTTATTTCTGGGGCATCGTCTTTGTCACAGCCGTCACTGCGGCCTACACAGCCATCGGAGGGATCAAGGCTGTCGTCTGGACCGACCTCATCCAAGCCTGCCTCATGTGTGGCGCGGTGGTTTTTGCGATGTTCACCATCCTGCACAGCATCCCCGGCGGCCTTGGAAAAGTGAATGAAATGCTGGATGGACGCCAGGTCTCGATGTTCCAGACAGGCTGGGAGGCGACAAAGCCCTTTGGCGAAGCCCTCCGGCAAATGCTGGAAAATCCCTACACCATCCTCGCAGCGATCCTCGGTTCGACATTCCTCACCATGGCGACCCACGGCACCGACCAAGACATGGTGCAGCGCATGCTCACCGCGGAGAACATCAAAAAAAGCCGGTTCAGCCTGATCGTAAGCGGATTTGCCGATATCCCGATCGTGCTGGCATTCCTCGCCGTCGGCATTCTCCTCTGGGTCTACTACCAAATAAGCCCTGACCCCTCCCTCCCCGCCGCGCACAACGAAATCTTCGCCCACTACATCGTCCATGAAATGCCCGCCGGCATTCGCGGGCTTATCATCGCAGGAGTTTTCGCGACCATGATGGGCTCGACCTCCGCCGCGCTCAATGCACTGGCCACCTCGTTCATCCGCGACTTCTACCAGCCCTACTTCAACAAAACCTCGACCGACGCTCAGTCAATCCGCGCCGCACGCACGGCGACCCTCGTGTTCGGTGGACTCATGATTCTCGTCGCCACCGGCGCCGCCTACGCCGTGCTGGAGACAAACATCACAATCATCCCCCTAGCCCTCGGCGTGCTCGGCTACGGTTACGGTTCCCTCCTCGGCATCTTCCTGCTCGGCGTCCTGACAAAATCCCGAGGTAACGATGTCGCCAATGTCTTCTCCATGCTCCTCGGAATCGCAGCCGTCCTTATCCTAGGAAAAGTCAAAATCCCCGCCATCGATCCCCTGGCCCTCCTCACATTCCAGCTGACACCCGCCGAGTGGAATTTTGGTTTCTTCATGCCAACCTGGTGGCCCGCCATCTCTTGGCCCTACTACGTCTTCATCGGCAGCACGATCACCTTCCTGCTGGGAGTGCTCTTCAAATCCCGCCAGACCCCAGCACCGTCACCGGCAAACTAAAACGCAAAGCTCGCTTCCTCGCAGGTTTTGGTGCGACAGCACCTCGTAAAAATTGGTAGGGAAGCCGCGCCGTCGGGGTCCCAAGCTTCAGGCGCGGCCGCGCCGTTTCTGTAACGACACCAGCTCTCGTGACGGGCGCGCATGCAAACTTCAATACCGATCCATGAGCAATCGGAATTTTTTAACCACGAATAGAGCGAATTTTCACGAATGGGAAAAACTAGCAGCAAGTAATTTACGCCTGAATCGTATGACTATTACAAACGCCTGCGAATCCGGCTTCGGAGCGGTTGGATCTTGGTTGGGCTGTGGCGAGGCGGGGGAGGTTGAGGCGTCGGCAGGGCGCGGACGCTTTCAAGTTGGCTCGCAAGTGGGGCGTCTCGCTCGGTGACGAAGTTCACCACAAGCCCCGGACGGCCCGCGCGGGCGGTGCGTCCGACCCGATGCAGGTAATTTTCGATCTGCTGCGGCAAATGATAGTTGATCACTCTTCCGACATGGTCGACATCCAGCCCGCGTGAGGCCAGATCGGTCGAAACGAGCAAATCCACGGCCCCTTCGCGAAACAGTTTCAAATTCTGCCGACGCTCCACTTTATCCATTTCTCCACGATAAATCACATGAGCAATATTCGCGGCAGCGAGTTCAGCGGCGAGCTTGTCGCATTGCTCTCTCGTGTTCGTAAACAGGATCGTTCCGCCCTCCACTTTCTTTTTGAGCAAACGCTCCAGCAGCGGGAACCGCTGACCTCCAATGACGACCTGCTGCATCGTCGTGAGTGTCGGGACGACTCGATGACTCCCCGCGCTCCGAATCACTTCTGCTCCAGAAAATAAATCGGCAATGAGTTTTTCCACCGCTGGCGAGACAGTCGCCGAGAACAAGGCCAGTTGAGGCTTTTGCGGACAGGCTTGGATGATTTTTGTGACATCGGGCATGAATCCGTGATCGAGCATCTGGTCGGCTTCGTCGAGGATCAGCATTCGCACATCGTCCAATTCCACGAGCCGCCTCTCGAGCATTTGCACAAGCCGTCCCGGCGTTGCGACGAGAATCTCAAACGGCCCGGCAAGCCCTCGCTTCGCAACTTCCGTGGTGGTGCCGCCAAGCACCGATCGAACGCGAAGACGAGTCGTGTGAGTGAATGGCTTGAAGGCCTTCGTGACCTGCTCACCGAGTTCCCGAGTTGGAACCACCACGACAGCCCTTGGCCGAGCAGAAAGCGTGATGGCATCACCCGCGATTTCCAGGCTTTTAATGTGGTGCATCGCCGGAAGCGCATATGCCAGTGTCTTTCCACTCCCAGTCTCTGCAATGCCCACAATCGAGCGTCCGCTCAGAAGCGCTGGTAACGCCCGAACTTGAATCTCCGTCGGACGCAAGATTCGCTTTTCCAGCAAAGTTTCCTGCAAGGTGGCCAGCAGACCGAATTCAGCAAAAGTATTCATCAATTCCCTACATATATTCCTACTTCTTCCCAATGAGGAGGCATTATCCCGACAAGGTGCTAAGTTTTTTAATAAACTGGGGGTCAGGGTTCATTTTCTTTCATCTTTTCCGATACAAACCCCTCAGCGTTTCGGGAACCTTTTTCTCGATTCGCGATCAACCCATGCGGTGGATCACTCTGCTTACATTGCTTGCGTTTTTCATGCCCTGATGCTCGGCCATCCACGCTTGGGATAGCGTTGTCTTTTTCCACAGCAAACCTGCATGCAGCACTTTTAGCGGTTCGGTGAGCTGTTCTCGGCCGATGAGGAGTAGGACACTGGTGTCCCCCTCATCCGCGACTCCAGCGAAGCTAACGAGGAGGTTGGCGCTCCCATGCCATCCGCAAGATTGGTTCTCGCGCCTCCAGACGACCAAATATCAAGAACTAATGTCCGACCCCTTTGACTTTGAAATGTGGGATTTTTATCGGTTTTTCACCAACACGCCGATGGAAACCAGCGATCCCGCCAGCATAAGGGAGATGAGCGAGGCCGCGAACAACTTCGGCTCTCCCGCCGAATAAGCCATCCAACCCGCTGCCGCGCGCCAGGTGAACACCGCCGCCAAAAAACCCGTGCACCCCAGGGCCGCCATCCAAGCCCAAGCGAAACCACGGAGCATCAATAAACCCCACGCCGCAGAGAGCGCGCCAAAAGTTCCTCCCGATATCAGAGCCGTTTTCGCGCCGGAGGGATTCGACAAAAAACCCGCCAGCCCGCAAAGAATCAAAAAGACTCCGAACGCAACAAACCAGCGTCCACTTGTTTTCATAATGCCGTAACCCATCGGCGAAGCGGACGACAATTTCAACCCGGAATCGGGGTTAGGGTTCATTTTTTCCGATACAAAACTCCTCAGCGTTTCGGGAACCTTTTTCTCGCTCCGCGATAAATCCACGCGGTGAATGACACTGCTCAAATCGGCTGCGTTTTTCATGCCCAGATGCTCGGCTCTCCATGATTAGGACACCGTTGTCTTTTTCCAAAGCAAACCTGCAAGCAGCACCTTTCGCGGTTCGGTGAGCTATGCTCGGCCGATGGAGAGCAGAACACGGAGGGACTCCTCGGCCCCCACTCCAGCGAAGCCAGCGAGGACGTTGGCGCTCTCATGCCATCAGCAATATTCGTTCTCGCGCCTCCAGACGACCAAATATCAATAATTAATGCCCGACCCCTTTGACCCCCACCCGGTGACCGACCGCTAGCGCGAATTGATCAAGCTCAAATTTGAAGTTGATTTTAGTTAAAAAAGAGATTGATAGCAGATATAAAAATCCATTATAATGCCACTAATGTTCTTTAAGCCTGCTGCAAGAAAAACTTGCATTTAATGCGGATTTATTCCGTGCCTTTGTAATTAACACACATGAATATTTTTATAAAAATACTACAATGCCTCGCAATATTTTTGACTGGCGACCTACTGCAAGCCCAACTTGTATCGAATGTAGATAGAGTTAAAGAACGATATCAGCAGCGGGTGGCCAAGGCAGATCAAATTAAAAATGATGCAATTTCACAATCGACTTTGCGTTATGATTCAGAAGTAAAGATCGCTCAAGATGAGGTTAAGCAAAGTTTCGAGTCATTAATTCGCGCAGCCGCCATGCGCAATCAAATAGACGAAGTTCGCACCTTGACGCTTCAAATGGAGTCCATCCTGAGACCCGACGGCGTAGTTTTGTCAGGCCAAGGCTCTACGGGCTCCGCTTATTCGCAACAGGCTTCTTCATCAGTTCCAAAGGTAAATGATAATTCCAAGGTAATCACAAGCGCAGCTCCATCAAGAAAAGGTTTTGCAGGAGATTGGGATACTTCATTTGGAAAGATGAAGTTGGAGGTTAGTGGAGATAGCGTCCGGGGAACTTATCAAATGGGAGCAGATCTTTGCCAAGTCGAAGGAAAAATCAGCGGTCAAGAAATGCTCTTTAACTACAAAGAGCCCTCCGCTAAGGGCAAGGGAAGATTCACTTTAGCCTCGGATGGCCTGTCATTTTCAGGAAAATGGTTGCAGGACGGATCAAATCAATGGCAGCAATGGGAAGGCAGAAGACCATCTGAAGCTGCAAGCAAGCAAAGCAACTTGCCTTCCAAGCGAGCATGGGGGCCAGAACAGGCCACAGGCGCTCCAGATACAGCCACTGCAGGAGATTTTCAAACCGCTTGGGCTTCTCTGCTTCCAGATGGTGGCCCCGAGTGGCTACAGGTTGAATTTCCGAAGCCCGTTGTGCTCGGCGAAGTTCGCATCCGCGAAACATTCAACCCTGGAGCCATTTCAAAAATTACGGCTTTCTTAAACAACCAGGAAGAAGTCCTGTTGTGGGAAGGCGAGGCAAATGCCCTGCCTGCGCCGTCCGACATGGTGGTGAAACTTGATAGCCGAGTCCTGTCCAATCGTGTCAAAATTTATCTGGATACTACTCGCGTTCAAGGCTGGAATGAAATCGATGCCGTGGAGTTGGTGGGCGAGGATGGTTCCCGCCAGTGGGCATCTTCTGCAACGGCAAGCTCAACTTATGCCGAAAAGGCTGCCACACCTGCTCCTCAGATCTCAAATACCTCCCAGCAAAACGCAAGCGCATCTCCATTAAGCAACGGTTTTGCAGGAGATTGGGATACTTCATTTGGAAAGATGAAGTTGGAGGTTAGTGGAGATAGCGTCCGGGGAACTTATCAAATGGGCTCGGAACTTTGCCAGATCGAAGGAAAAATAAGTGGACAAGAAATGGTCTTTAACTACACAGAGCTTTCCGCCAAGGGGGAGGGAAAATTCACCTTAGCTCCAGATGGCAGGTCATTTTCAGGACAATGGTTACAGGATGGATCAAATCAATGGAAACCGTGGCAAGGCAGAAGACCATCTGAAGCTGCAGGCAAGCAATGGAACAATTTGGAGGAATTAGTTGGCAGTGAATTATTTGATGTAAATGGAAATAAAGTGGATGTTAGATCACTCCAAGGAAAAATAATAGGTTTGTATTTTTCAGCTCACTGGTGCCGACCTTGCAGGGATTTTACTCCCAAACTTGTTGAATTCAGAAATGCCAACGCAAAAGACTTTGAAGTCATCTTTGTGAGTTCTGACCGGAGTGCTACCGATCAGCAAAAATACATGCAGGAGAGTGGAATGAACTGGCCTGCTGTGCCCTACCAATCCGAGTGTAAAGCCATCTTGAAAGAGCGCTTTTCCATCAGAGGAATTCCTGCCCTCATTATTGTAGACGGGAAAGGCAATCTCATTTCCGCTCAAGGACGATCCGAGGTTAACGCAAATTCCACGACTACATTAGCAAAGTGGAAGAACTTGTCACCTAATCGTTAAAGGGCGGTTTGAAAAATAGCAATGGAAAACTAGGGGTCAGGGTTGGGTCAGGGTTCATTTTCTTTCATTTTTCCCGATACAAAACTCCTCAGCGTTTCAGAAACCTTTTTCTCGCTCAGCGATAAAACCATGAGGGGGATAGGCCTGCTTGCATTGTCTGCGTTTTTCATGCCCAGATGCTCGGCTATCCACACTTGGGATACCGTTGTCTTTTTCCACAGCAACCCTTTAACCTAACTTCCCTCTAAATTTTTTGTAATCCATTGTAATTCAACAAAATTGCCTATAAATGTAGCAAGTAATTTTTACTATTTTTCTGTTTTTTATACTTGACACCATGTTTTTATTTGGTATTT
>JBIKUM010000328.1:0-3220 GCA_044347585.1 Terrimicrobiaceae bacterium | reverse complement strand
CCGAAAACCCTGACCTCCATCGCAGCGATGCCACGCAAGGCGTAGCTCAGCGTGGGATAGCCATCGGCTGCCATGCCGGTGTCCGAGATGGCGATGGCGTCGCAGGCCAACTCGGCGCGGTATTTTTCCAAAAAGTCCGCCAGATGCCCGCTCCCGACCTCCTCCTCGCCCTCGATCAAAAAAATCACATTCACTGGCAGCGGCTCTTCCGCCAGCGCCTCGCCGACTCCGAGGATGTGCGCGAGGATTTGCCCCTTGTTGTCAGAGGCGCCGCGTCCATAGATTTTGCCGTCGCGGATTTGCGGATCAAAAGGCGGCGATGTCCAGAGCTCGAGTGGTTCGGGAGGTTGAACATCGTAGTGTCCATAAATGAGGACGGTTTTCTTCGAAGGATCGCGCGGCGTTTTTCCCAGCACGATGGGATTTCCCGGCGTGGGCTCCTTGCCAGCCTCCAAACCAATCTGCCGAAGCTTCGCGACGAGCCAATCCGCACACCGCTCCATATCGGCAGCATGGACGGATTGGGCTGAAACACTGGGAATTCGCACAAATTCGAGCAATTCGGCAACGCGGGGATCATTCATAGAAAAAACTATATATTGTGGTTTATCAGAGCCGACTGCACAGGATGTGGTATTTTTTCCTTGCGCAGCCAAGCAGCATTTTTAGGCTGATCGCACTTCTAACCGGTATCCCATGTATCTGCAATCTCTGGAAATCATCGGCTTCAAATCCTTCGCCGCAAAAACCGTCCTCAACTTCCACCGGGGCGTCACAGCCGTCGTGGGCCCGAATGGTTGCGGCAAGTCGAATGTCCTCGACGCCATCCGCTGGGTCCTCGGCGAGCAGTCGGCAAAAGCCCTGCGCGGCGGCGAGATGTCGGATGTCATTTTCAGCGGCACAGACAGTCGCCCGGCTCTCGGCATGGCCGAGGTGTCCATGACCTTCGCGGAGTGCGAAAAGGAATTAGGCACCGAGTGGAACGAAGTCCGCATAACCCGCCGGGTTTATCGGGACGGCAAGAGCGAGTATTTCATCAATAAAACCGCATGCCGCCTGCGTGACATCCACCAACTCTTCATGGATACCGGCGTGGGCCGCAGCGCCTACTCGATCATGGAGCAAGGCAAGATCGACCAGATCTTGAGCAACCGCCCGGAAGATCGCCGCGCGATCTTCGAGGAGGCCGCCGGCATCACGAAATTCAAGGCTCAGAAAAAAGAAGCCCTCCGCAAGTTGGAATACACCGAGTCAAACCTCGTGCGCGTCCAGGATATCATCAAAGAGGTCAAACGCCAGATCGGCTCCCTCCAGCGCCAAGCCGCCAAGGCCCGCCGCTACCAATCGATCATCTCCGACCTCCGGATTTTCGATACCCACATCTCGCATAAAAACTACCGTCAGCTTTCAGACGAGTTGGAGACTCTGAAAAATCAGCTGAACCATGGCGAGGAGGCCCGCCAGATCCACGAGGTGGAAATCGCCCAGCAGGAGTCCGAACTCTCGGATTTCCGCCAGCGTCTGCAAGAACTGGAAGCCGAAGCCGGAACGATCCGCGATGGCATGCAAACCCTGCGAAACCGCATTTTCTCCGCTGAAAACCGCATCGGCACAAACCACGAGCGCAGCTCGGAAGCCTCCGCACTCATTGACCGCCACCGCTTGGACATCAGCCAGGCCGAGGAGAAAATCCGCACACAGCAGGAACAGATCGAGCAGACAGACAGCCTGCTGGAGCAAATGATCGAGAGCCTCCGCACGCATCAGGAGACGCTGGATGAGCACACCGCCCGCCTCAGTTCCGTGCGCGAGGAACGCATCGCCGCCGAACGCGAACTCACCAGCCAAGGCGCAGAACTTTCAAACGCCGAGGCGCGCCTGAACTCGCTCCGGGGCGAAATTTCCGCAGCCACAGGTCGCCGGGAATCGGGCGAGACGCGTCTTCATTTGCTGCAAAATGAAATCGAAACAGCTTCGCGCTCCGCTGCTGAGATTTCCTCGAACCTCGAGGATTTGAAACGCCGCTCGGATGCCGCCCATTTGGCTCTGGAGCACGCCCAAGCTGAAACCGCCTCGGCCATGGCAGACCATGAGAACGCCCAGCAGGAACGCCAATCCACCGAAGCCATTCTCAACACAGCTGGAAAAGAAGCCGCCGGACTCGAGTCGCGTCTGGAAGTGTTGCGTCAACTCCAAGAGCAAGGCGAGGGCTTGGATGAAGGCACACAGGCCGTCCTCAAAGGCCTCGACAATCCCGATTTTTTCCAAAGCGCCATCAAGGGAACGCTCGCCCAGCATATCCAAGTCGAGGAACGCCTCATCCCCGCCATCGAAGCCGCACTCGGCTCCGCATTGCAGGCCGTCATTTTCAAAGACCCCGGCGTGGCCGAGGCCGCCTTGGCGACTCTCAGCGGCAAGAAACTCGGCCGAGCGGCGGTAATCCCCGCCTCGTGGATCTCTGGGAGGGGAGAACAGGCGTCCCGCCTGTTCAGCCAGTCTCCCGAAACCTCACTGGCTCCCGAACCACCCCTCCCCTTCGGCGTATTTGGCCGGGCGAGTGATTGCGTGAAGGGTGATGACGACAGTTCAAACCTGGCCCGCCACCTCCTCCGCGATGTGCTGATCGTGGAGAGCATGGAAGCCGCATTCCGCCTGCGCTCAGAAAATCCATCGTTCGCATTTGCCTCGCTCGACGGAGGCTTCATCAGCCACAGTGGCATCATCCACGGTGGACAATCTGGCGAGAATTCCGGGCAGTCCACCCTCCAAAGAAAAATCCGTATCGCGGAACTTGAGACCTCACTGAGCGAGGCCACCGCACGCATCGAATCCCTCGCCGCTGCGCGAGCCGCAGCAGCATCGGAGATGGATCAGGCCACAGACCGCCTCAAGCAAGCCCGCGAGGCCATGCAGGCCGCACAGATTGAAACGGCATCCACCGACAACGAGCGCCGCCACGCTGAGCGTCAGTTTGCAGATGTCGAAGCCAAGCGCGCCTCATTCCAGCGCGAAGCCGCCAGCATAGAGGAGGGCCTGCGAGGCAGCCTCGCCCAGCTTAGCGAACTAGAAGGCCGCATCGCCGAGGCGACCTGCGCCATTGACTCCCTCCGCGCCGCCCGCAGCGAATCCGAGACCCGCATTCAAGTCGTGCGCGAGAAGGAAAGCTCCGCCTCAGACGCCCTGAACGAAATCCGCGTCCGCGTGGCCACAGAACGCCAGC
>JBIKUM010000297.1:0-3765 GCA_044347585.1 Terrimicrobiaceae bacterium | reverse complement strand
GCAACAGGAAGGCCTCCACCGCCAGCGCGGCCCCATGGCCGCCCGCATTATCGAGCTCAACGAACTCCTCGACGCACGCCGCCTCGATATTTCGAACTACGAAGGCCGCATCGAATCCCTCACCGCCGAAAACGCATCCCTCGAAATCTCCATCGGCGAATGGCGCAGTGAACTGGAATCCGAAGAAGCCCGCCTGAGCGCCGTTCTTGCGCAGCGTTCCGAGGTGAGCGAAAGCGCCGAGGCGATCGAATCCGCACTCCGCGCCGCCCGCCAGCAACTCGCCAACCTTCAAGACCAACGCAGCCGCATCGAGGTGAAGGCGGCACAGACTGAAATGCGGAAGGAAAACATCCGCACCCATGTCTCCCAACGCTATCAACTCGACCTCGAAGCCTTCGAGCCGGACACCTACGCCCTCATCGTTTCCCTCCGCGAACGCAGCCAGCGCAAACCTGAGACCCCGGAGGGCGAACAACCCGCCTCCGAGGGAGTCGAAGTCCCCGAAGAGACCGAGCGCCCTGCAATCGCCGTCCCAGCCGAAGGCGAAGGCATTCCCTGGGACCGCATCGAGGAACTCGTCGCCGAACTCACCGAACGCATCGACTCGATGGGACCGGTGAATATGGACGCAATCCAAGAATACGACGAACTCGAGCAGCGTTACATTTTCCTCGAAAAACAAAACGCCGACCTCGTCACCTCCAAGGCCGAGCTGCTCGAAGTCATCTCCAAGATCAACCACACCACGAAAACCCTCTTCGCCGAGACTTTTGAAAAAATCCGCGAGAACTTCCAATTCATGTTCACCGAACTGTTCGGCGGTGGACGCGCAAACCTCCTGCTCACCGACGACTCCGACCCACTCGAGAGCGGCATCGAGATCATCGCCAAGCCACCCGGCAAGCAGCTCCAGAGCGTCACGCTCCTCTCCGGTGGCGAACGCACCATGACTGCCGTCTCGCTCCTCTTCGCCATCTACATGGTCAAGCCCAGCCCGTTCTGCGTGCTCGACGAAATGGATGCCCCGCTCGACGAATCAAACATCACCCGCTTCATCAAAATCCTCGACCGCTTCGTCGGCCAGAGCCAGTTCGTCACGATCACACACAACAAACGCACCATATCCCGCGCCGACCTCCTCTACGGCGTCACCATGGAAGAACACGGGGTCAGCAAACTCGTCAGCGTCAAATTCAGCGGCAAAACCGACGACACCAACAAAGCCAGCCAAAGCGTCGCCAAGGCCCTCGGCAAATCCGAAAACCTCGCCAGCGAAGAAGCCGCAGCCATCGCCGAAGCCGCCGAAACCATCCAACCTGAAATGCTGGAAGAGCCCGCCGCCACTTGATTTCCCAGCGCGGCGGCTCGCGCGACGAAAATCTCAATTTGCCTCTCGACACCAGGGGGAATATCTGGCCAAAACGCTGGAGATTTTTTTCCTGATGAACCAGCCCTGCACCCCTCCAGATTCAAACCCGCCGTCGAACTCTTCCACCAAAGAGACTGTCTACACTGTTGGCACCCTCACCTACACGAAGATGGGTCTCGTCTCCCTCTTCGCATGGCTGCTCTGGGGCGATTTTTGTTTTCAAGTCATGGAGTCGCTCAATCCGGCGATCATTCCCCTTAAACTCCGCTCACTGGATGCCCCGAACTGGGCGATTGCATTGATCATGGTGACGCTGCCGGGCATTTTGAACATGACCATTTGCCCGTGGGTGAGCTTCAAAAGCGACCGCCACCGCGGACCGATGGGACGCCGAATTCCCTTCATTCTTTATACGCTGCCTTTCCTCACAGCCTGCCTCTTGTTGCTGGGATTCTCAGAACAAATCGGACGCGGCCTCCACAGCATCCTGCCTACATCCTGGGGCATGTCGGTCTCCGCCGTGACCATCACCTGCATCGGCATTTTCATGGTCGGGTTCAAATTCTTCGACATGTTTGTGAACTCGGTTTTTTGGTATTTGTTCAACGATGTTGTCCCGCACAACTTCCTCGGGCGTTTCATGGGACTCTTCCGCATCGTCTCCAACTTCGAGTCGATGATCTTTGGATTTTTCATCTTCAAATACGCCGAATCCCACATGACGGAAATCTATGTCGGCGCCGCCCTTGTTTATGCCATAGGCATGGGGCTCATGTGCTGGAAGGTCAAGGAGGGGGAATATCCCCCGCCGCCGGAAGCCGAGGGGGGCCGCACCGGCCTCATAGCCGAGGTGAAAGTCTACATGGTCGAGTGCTACAGCAAGCCCTACTTCTGGAACCTCTTCCTCTGCACGGCCTGCTGGGCTATTGCGGGAACACTGGGCGTATTCAATGTCTTCTTGCAAAAATCCATCGGCCTCGATCTCGCACAGATCGGCATGATCAGCGGCGCCGTGAGCTTCATGAACATGCTGCTCACCTACCCAGCCGGCGCGCTGGGCGACCGTTTTCACCCCCTGCGGGTGCTCCTCTGGGTGAAGGTAATCAATTTGTTTTTCCTACCGCTTGGGTTGATCTGGCTGTTCTTCGATTTTGCCCCGGCGACGGCGTTTTATGTTTCGATTTGCATCACCGCAGTCAACCTGCCCTTTTCGGTGCTCACGGAAGCGATGATGTTGCCAATGTATATGCGAGTCCTTCCGCTCGACCGCTATGGTCAATTCTGCTCCGCGAACGCTTTGTTGCGTTCCGTGGCCACGATTGCGGGAGGCTTTGTCGGCGGTCTCTTCATGGATTTAATGAAGCACCTCTACAACGGCAGCGACTACGCCTATCGCTTCATCCCCGTCTGGAGCATTTTCTGGTCAGCAATCGCCCTCTTCTTCCTGTGGCGTCTCTACCAAGACTGGAAACGCCTCCCGCAGCATGATTGAACTTGGCTGGGCGGGAGTCGATATAGCATTCCTCTTTTAGGTTTCCTCACATTACGACCGCCTTTCGCCATATGAACCACAAACAAAGAACCAACCTTCTTGAGGAGGCATTGTCGCTTCACCAAGCCCACCAGCACGACGAGGCGGAGCTGATTTATGCCAAAGTGCGGCGAGAATGTCCGAAGGATTTCGATGCCTGGTATCTTTCGGGGGCGATGGCCTTTCAGCGCGGGGGTCACTTGGAGGAGGCTGTGGAGCTTTTGCAAAAGGCGCGGAAACTCAATGCGGACTCGGTCGAGTGCCGGATGTTTCTTGGCATGGCGCTGGCGGATCTCGGTCGACATGCCGAGGCAGAACCTCACCTCGTCCGCGCTCTCAAGAAAACCCCGCACATGGCGGAGATGTGGGAGAACCTCGCACGCTGTCAGAGGGCCATTGGCCTGCCTCACGAGGCTCTGGAGTCACTCGGTAAGTTCGCTGAAATCCAGCCTTCGAATGCCAATGCCCACGAACTTCTCGGTGAGCTTGCCGCAACCGTGAATGGTTTTGCCGCAGCAGAGCCACACTTTCGCAAAGCGACGGAGATCGATCCCGGTATGGCCATTGCCTGGAGCAACCTCGGACTTTGCCTGCTCGAAAAGACCGGGCACATCGCTGAAGGCATGGATTGCCTCGACAAGGCACTTCAGCTCGACCCCTTCCTCGTCGCCGCCTCCAGTGCGCGCGCGCTGGGCCTGCAGCGGCTTTACAAAACTGAGGAGTCGCTCGATCTGCACAATTCCATTCTGTGGATGGATCCGCAAAATGCCCGCGTGCTCAGCGCCCGCAACATGCTGCTCAACTACCTGCCACGGCAGGATCGCCAGAGCGTTTTCGAGGCGCACAAGGAATTTGGAGCGCTTTT
>JBIKUM010000131.1:0-7993 GCA_044347585.1 Terrimicrobiaceae bacterium | reverse complement strand
CACAAAGGCTGAATCTGGGACAAGTCCGCACCGATGTGAATGCCTGGTGGAATCTGGCGCCGCACGATATAAGCATACTCCAATACTGGCTGAATGATCTGGCTCCCTCGGAGGTAAGTGCCAGTGGTGCAAGCTACCTCAGGAGTGGGATAGAGGATATTGTCTTTGCCAACTTGAAGTGGTCTTCTGGAGTGGTGGGGCACATCCATGTTAGCTGGCTCGATCCTCAAAAAGTGAGGAAGATCACGATCGTGGGTAGCAAAAAAATGCTGATCTATGACGATGCGGCGGATTCAAAAATCACAATTCTGGACCGTGGTTACGACAAAATCCCTGAGATCGGCGAGAGGATGGACTTCGACCAGCCCAACCCAACGGCTCTGGCTCAACGCTCTGGCGATATCCTAATGCCGTCGATCCAGTGGAAGGAGCCGCTCAAGACGGAAGCCGAGCATTTCATCGAATGTATCACGCAAGGCAGGGAGCCGATTACCGGGATCGACCACGCCAGGAAGGTGGTAGAGATTCTTCTCAAGGCGGATCGCTCCATGAAATACAACGGATAAAGCCTGCGGCAAGCAGGCCACCATTTCCATTCAGCCCTCGAAATCCATGAAAATACCATTTAACGATCTGGCCCTTCATCACCAATTGCTTCAACCAGAGTTGGGCGCGGCTATTGACCGAATCATTGCCGAATCGGCTTTTATTAGAGGACCTGAAGTGGATCGGTTTGAAGAGTGCTACGCCAAATTGATGGGCGTGAAGCGCTGTGTAAGCTGTGCGAATGGAACAGATGCCCTCTACATTGCGATGAGGGCTCTGGGAATCCAGCCCGGTGACGAGGTGATCACCACCGCTCACTCTTGGATCTCAACCTCCGAAACCATCACCCAAGCGGGTGGTAGGGTTGTTTTTTGCGATACCGAGGACGAGACCTTCACCATCGATCCCGCTAACATGGAGAGCTTGATCACTCCCAAGACCGTGGGAATCATTCCGGTTCATCTCTACGGGCATCCCGCTGACATG
Organism: Terrimicrobiaceae bacterium; assembly: GCA_044347585.1. Lineage (GTDB taxonomy): Bacteria > Verrucomicrobiota > Verrucomicrobiia > Chthoniobacterales > Terrimicrobiaceae > UBA967. Next base: position 6,961 of record JBIKUM010000131.1, on the reverse strand, counting down.
GAGGCGATCATGGCTATAACCCGCAAGCACAAGCTCTGGGTCATCGAGGACTGTGCACAGGCGCATCTGGCAGCAATCAACGGCAAGCTCATCGGCACCTATGGCGATGCGGCGACCTTTTCCTTCTACCCGGGTAAAAACCTGGGAGCGCTCGGCGATGCAGGCTGCCTGATCACTAACAATGATGAATTGGCAGACTGGTGCGAGATTTATGCTCGACACGGTGGAAAGGGCGACCACCAAATCGAGGGGATCAATAGCCGGCTGGATGGCTTGCAGGCGGCGGTTCTGAATGTGAAACTTCCGCACCTGTCCAATTGGACAGCCCTGCGGCAGAAGCATGCGGGAAGGTATGATGAGTTGCTTGGAGGCATCGCTCAAGTCAAGCGGCCTGTCGTGAGGGAGGGTATGGAGCATGTCTACCATCTCTATGTGATCCGCGCACCGCACCGTGATGCTCTCAAGAAGCATCTTGCAGAGAACGGCGTGGCCACGGTCCTCAACTATCCAAAGGCGCTGCCATTTTACCCCGCGTATGACTATCTCGGCCATAAGCCGGAGGATTTTCCAGTGGCATTCAAAAACCAGCATGAAATCCTCTCTCTCCCCATCTACCCCGAGATGACCGATGAGCAGATCGGGTATGTGGTCGAACAGATCGGGAGTTTTTTTAAGGGCTAAAGATGTGTGGCATAGCAGGCATTCTCCGCAAACATGAGCCCGTCTCGGAAGAGGCGCTTGGATCTCTCACCGATGCGCTCGCCCACAGGGGGCCGAATGGCAGGGGGCTCTGGATAGACAAGACAGTCGGGCTAGGCCATAGGAGGCTCTCTATTCTGGATCTCTCCGAGCAGGGAAGATGCCCGATGAGTTACACGTCCCCAAATGGAAATGAATATGTCATAACCTACAATGGAGAAGTCTATAACTTCATTGAGCTCCGAGATGAGTTGGCTGGGGAGGGGTATGAATTCCATACAGCAACAGACACGGAAGTCGTAGTAGCCTCCTACGCCCGCTGGGGCGAGGCGTGTCTGGAGCGTTTCAACGGTATGTGGGCGCTGGCGATCTGGGATAAAAAGAAGGGATCGCTCTTTCTTGCGAGGGACCGCTTCGGCATCAAGCCGCTGTATTATTTATTTCAAGGATCTGATTTTTATTTTGCGTCTGAATTAAAGGCTTTTCGCAAGATCAGCGGGTTCAAGCGGACTCTTAACGAAGGATACGCAAGGGAGGCTCTGCATCTGAGCCAGCCTTTGGAGGGGACTAGGGATGAGACCTTGATGAGTGGTGTTCATAGGCTCATGCCGGGGAGCCTCATGGAAGTGGTCTCAGGAAGGCCGCCAAGAATCAGGAAATGGTGGGAGACTAAGGAGCATTATGTCGAAGTGCCTGCCTCTTACCAGGAGCAGGTGGCAGGCTGGAAAGAGCTATTCCTCGATGCGGTGCGACTGAGGCTTCGTAGCGATGTCCCTGTAGCGACAAGTCTGAGCGGTGGCTTGGATTCCTCTTCCGTGGCGGGAGCTTTGGCTTATGTCGGGAAATCTGGATCAAGCGATGCGCGCAGGGCTCCGAGTTGGCAGCAGTGCTTCATTTCGACTTTTCCTGGCACGGCGATCGATGAAAGGAAGTATGCAGAAGAGGTGGTAAGCTGGACGGGTGCGGTTCCGCATTACACCGAGTTTCAGAGCGAAGAAGGTATCTGCGGGGTCGTAGAGAGCGTCTGGACCATGGAGGATGTCTATCCAGCCATAGCGACGCCTGTTATTGAAAATTACCGCGCGATGAGTCGCAAAGGCGTGGTTGTTTCGCTGGATGGGCATGGTGGCGATGAACTGCTGGGAGGCTACGACTGGTATCTGGCTACGCCGATGAAAGACCTGAATGAGCGACTCTATCAGCAATTTCATGAAAACCTTCTGCCTTCGATTTTAAAGAATTTCGATCGCTGCTCCATGGCTTCAGGAGTGGAGGTAAGAATGCCCTTCATGGATTGGAGATTGGTGACATACACCTTTAGCCTCCCTCCCGAGACAAAAATCGGAGGGGGTTACACCAAGAGAATTTTGCGGGAAGCAATGCAGGGGCTGGTGCCGGAGAGCATTCTAAAAAGAAGATCGAAAATCGGATTCAACTCCCCAATGATTGAGTGGTTTAATGCGGGTTTGAATGGAGTGGTTGAAAAAACGATCCGTCACCCAAGGTGGAACGAGAGTCGACTCTTTGACGGAAGAAAACTTGGAGCCGAAATCCTAACCAAAATCCAAGACCGCTCATTTACCCAAGCCGATTGGGGGAAAACGCTTACTTATTGGAGCTATTTGAATCTTATCATCTGGGAAATGCTTTTCCTCGATGATGGATCGGTCTTTGGGATGTAAGCAGAGAAATACTCTATGAAATTTCAGCAGATTTGTTTTTTTTATGATGGCTATCTCGATAGCTTCTACGAGAAAAATCCAAAGCTGGAGGGTGCTTCGTATTCCGAAATGCAAAAAGCCCTTTTTGCCGATGGATTCTCCGCCGCGCATTATTTTGCCCAAGCTATAGCGGATTTCGGCTACGAGTCTGAAATGATCGTTGCAAGTGATCGCCGGATGCAAATGGCTTGGTTGAGAGAAAATGCGCCAAATCTCGAGCTTGGTGGCCCAAGGATGCCTGCTCCAGGTGGTTATGGGCGATTCCTGCCTGATGACCTGCTTCGCATTCTAATTGCCCAAGTCAATAAGTATAATCCAGACATTCTATATTTCCAAGATCCAGTTGGAACAGATACTCGCTTTCTAAAAATGCTTCACAAGCAGCCGCGCTTGGTTGCTGGATGGAGGGCGGCAGACATCCCCAAAGGGTGCGATTGGAGTGGAATCGATCTCATTTTATCCAATCACCGCCCCTCGCTGGAGATAGGAAAGAAGAGCGGGGCCCGCTGGCAAGAGAGACTGCAGCCCGGTTTTCCTGAGTGGATTAACGATTCACTTAATGGTGAAGCGTGCTCGCATGATGTTACATTTACGGGACACGTGAGCCCGTCCCACAGCAATAGGATAAAGGTATTAACCAGTGTCTCGTGCGCATTATTAAAAGAGGGAGTGGATTTTTCTTTAGACTACTTTCTGGATAGTGAACCGAGACTTCCCTCTGGGATATGCATGCATGCAAGAGGTAAGGTGTGGGGAATGGATATGTATCGAATACTAAAGAAAAGTAGAATCAATTTAAATATTCATATTGATTTGGCCGCCAATGAAGCAGCTAATATGAGATTGTTTGAGGCTACCGGTGTAGGTTCATTCTTGCTTACGGATTTCAAAGACAATATTCGCGACTTCTTTGAGCCAGGCAAAGAGATAGAGACATTCCAGTCCGTCGATGAGCTTGTAGAAAAAGCGCTATTTTACTTAAGCCATCCTGATCGTCGACTCGCAATCGCTGAGGCAGGTCAACGAAAATGTCTGGAAAAGTTTGCGCTCCGGCACTCGGCGGCTCACCTTGATCAAGTCATTCGCCGAGCGATGAAAGCAAAAAGCTGCCTGCCACGAGGGCGTGAACGCTTTCTTAACTTGTTCCGCAAGGGTTTGACGCCAGTTCCATGACAAGCATTCCAAGCTCTTGCAAAACTAGGCCATCAATCGAGCTGCGGTGAAGAGGAAAATTTAAAACTAAATCATGAGGGTATCTCTGATTTCTCGTTCGGACTCGGGCGGAGCTGGAGCGGCTTGCTACCGGCTGGCCGAAGGCTTGCTTGGAGTGGAGGATCTGGATATCACTTTAGTCGTCGGTTCAAAATCCAGAAACAAAAATTTCATTCGCACGGCGAAAAGACCCCAAGATGGTTTGCAAAATCTCTTTCGCAACGCTTGGGCTCTGGCCAAAAGAAAAATCTCATCTCCTGGCTCGGATGCTATCCAAAGAAATATCGATGGTGACGACTTTGTATTGGAAGTTCTCAAGCATACAGCGCCTGACATTGTCAACCTTCATTGGCTGGGAGGTGAATTTTTGCCATTCTCGGCGATCTCAAAAATCCAACAACCGATCGTGTGGACCATGCATGATATGTGGACATTTACCGGCGGTTGCTACTATGCCAAAGAATGTAGGAAGTTTGAACTCGGTTGCGGAGCTTGTCCGGCGCTTGAAACCTCACAAGGAGCGGATCACACCGCTGGCGATTTCAAAAAAAAGAAAAATCTCTTTGAAAAGCTAAAACCCACATTCGTTAGTCCGAGCGAGTGGCTTGCCTCGGAAGCTCGTAAAAGTGGGATCGCGAGGGATCTGCGTGTGGAAGTCATACCAAATGCCGTCGATACAAATCTATTCCGTCCTAATACGCAGCAATCAGCACGGGAAATTCTAAATTTGCCTCAGGATAAATTGCTTCTGCTATTTGGTGGCTCAGGCGGAACTGAGGATAGTCGCAAGGGATTTGATTTACTTGAGGATGCCTTGAAAGGTTTATCTGGCACGCATCAATGCAATGATGTGGAAATCGTAATTTTTGGGCGGGCATTCAATGCAAGCAATCTCCCATTTCCTGTGCATTTTTTAGGTGAAATCCGCGACGAGTTATTGTTGGCCGCAATTTATTCAGCTTGCGATGTTATGGTTATCCCCTCCAGAATGGATAATCTCCCAAATACCGGGGTTGAGGCAGTGGCATGTGGTTTGCCTGTTTTGGCATTCAAGGTCGGCGGCTTACCAGATATTGTAAAACCTGGAATCAATGGATACCTTGCCCAAGAAATTTCAGGCAAATCTTTAGCCGTTGAACTTCTGCCGCTCCTCTCAAATCGTCACAAGATCAAAGAGTTACGCCTCTCTGCGCGCTCGGATGCGGAAATACGCTACTCTTTAGCAATCCAAGCAGAAGCATACCAAAAACTTTTTGTTAGTATCCTTCGGTAATACAACTGCGATCCTCCTCCGCGCTGCGCGAATCCGGCGGGACAGGTCCTCCTACGCGCTACGCGACTCCGGCGGGACAAGGAAGTAGGGGGTGGCGGGGAAGAAAAAATTTTGGATGCTGAGTGTTGGATGACGAAAAAAAGGCTCGTGCCACTCTGGGCGCTGGTCTCTCGACTCTCTCTTTCGTGAATTTTGAGCATTTTTGTGGCAATGTAAACAGAGTCGAGCGTCCAGAGTCGAGCATTTGCTGCGAAGAGGTGGGAAAAGGCGCGAAAAATAAAACTGGACAGGATACCTGAACAGGTTTAATAAAGAACTCATGAGCACAATAACCTATTCGACGGCACGCGATCATTTAGCGGAGGTATGGGATAAAACGGTGTCGACCCGAGAACCAGTGATTGTTTCCAGACGGGGAGCGGAGTCAATTGTCATGCTGCCATTGGAAGAGTGGGAAGGGCTCCAAGAAACAGCCCACCTGCTACGATCACCGGCCAATGCGCGAAGACTTCTCGCTGCGCTCAATCGCTTGGACAGTGGTGAGGGCGAGATTTTATCTATTGATTCTTTAGCAAGTCATTCCGGTATCCAATGAGCCTTACGGAACGGTTGCTGGTTTTCGATCGGGATTTTCTGGACGACTTGGCGTTTTGGGTTTCCACCGACCGCAAGGTCGCTTTAAAAATTTTGGAGCTGGTCGAAGCCATACGCCGCGATCCTTTTGCTGGTTTGGGAAAACCGGAACCTCTTCGCAACTTGGGCCGTGGTGTCTGGTCGCGTCGAATCACCCAGGAACACCGCCTCGTTTACAAGGTGGAAGAAAGTAGATTACTCTTTGCACAAGCAAGATACCATTACTAGGGAGTGGTTAGCACACCGAGACGCTGCTCGTCAATGCGCGTAATAAGCTATGGCAGCAAGATTTTCGTGAATTTTGAGCCTTTTTGTGGCCAATTAAGTTTACAGCCGCAAAGAGGCACAAGAAGACGCAATCCACCTGCGCGCTGCGCGTCTCCGGCGTGACGAGGCAGTGGTTCGTGCCGAGTAACTGGTGAAAAGTTTAATGAATTTTTTTCAAAAAAACACCATTGGTATTTCAGTATTGCTAAACTGTAAGAGGGTCCGTAAATTTTGCTCATGAAGCGAAAAATAACAAATCTGTTAAAGAGTTGGCATTCCTCGAATGTGCGAAAGCCTTTGGTATTAAGGGGAGCGCGGCAGGCGGGAAAGTCCACGCTGGTCCGGCTTTTTGCGGAGGAGCAAGGATTGGACTTGCTGGAGGTGAATCTGGAGAGGCACCGGGACACAGATCGGATTTTTGCCGGTTTGGATGTGGGGGTGATCTTGGCGAACCTTGAGGCAATAGCAGGGAAGCGGGTGGGGCCTCGAACGCTGATCTTTTTGGACGAAATCCAAGCCGCACCCCATGCGCTTGAGGCGCTTCGCTATTTTTTTGAGGATAGGCCGGAATTGCCGGTGGTGGCGGCAGGGTCCTTGTTGGAATTTGCTTTGAGTCGCGAGGCGTTTTCGATGCCGGTGGGTCGGGTGCAGTATCTCTTCATCCAGCCAATGTGTTTCAGCGAGTTTCTTGAGGTGGTGGACCCCGCTTCGCTAGAATGGTTGGAATCCTTGGATCAAGTCGATGTATTCTCGCAGGAAGCCCACAAAAAGCTTCTGAACCGGCAGCGGGAGTATCTCCTCGTGGGCGGGATGCCGGAGGCGGTGAAATGTTTTGACGAAAACCGGGATTTTGCGGCTGTGGCGAGCATTCAGAACGGGATTCTCAACACCTATGTGGATGATTTTTCCAAGTATGCCCGGCAGTCTGATCTGGCCGACTTGCAACGGCTTTTTCGAAACCTGCCTTTGCACCTCGGCAAAAAAACAAAATACACACATCTGCTCCCCGATGCCGCCAGCGCGCATTCCAGAAAGCTTTTGGAGTTGCTCATCAAGTCGCAGGTGGCCTTGCCTGTTTACGGGAGCGATTCTTCCGGCATCCCATTGCGCGCCGGCATGAATCCCAAGGTCTTGAAGCTTTTTTTTCTTGATGTGG
>JBIKUM010000482.1:0-8011 GCA_044347585.1 Terrimicrobiaceae bacterium | reverse complement strand
TTCAACTCTGTGAACTTTGACGGAAATGGCATTAGCGCTACGTCGTTTTCAAAAGGCCTGACCGAATGCAGAAGTATCTACAGACTCCGATTTGGAAGACCTTGGCGAATGCGCTTGTGGCAAGTCCGAGTAGCGGGAATTCACTTTTTGCTGCGTACAACTTTTGGTAGATTTCTACTTTCCTTCCGGAGCGGACAAAGCAAATCCGAAGTCAACATGGGGAGTACAGCATGATGGCCATAGGTAGCTTGCCGACGTGGGCGTGTTTTCCTGAAGGCTGGATACTCGCTTCGTTTAGGAAACATGGATTTAGGAGAATTAACCTAATCACAGAACAATTGAGCCATGGAGTATTTGAATCTCGGATGTGGATATAGGTTCATTAGCAGTTCAGAATGGCTGAATGTCGATCTTGTGCCGGCGAATTCGGAAGTGGTGAAATGCAACTTCTTGAAAGGCATACCTCTTGAAACTGGCCGGTTCGATTTAGTATACCATTCCCATGTTCTTGAGCATTTCACAAAAGAGGATGGAAAGGTCTTTATTCAGGAGTGTTTCCGAGTATGTAAACCTGGAGGGCGGATTCGAATCGCATTGCCGAATCTCGAATTAATTGCACAAGAGTACTTAATGCACCTGACTTTAGCTCTTTCAGGAGACCAAATGGCCCAGGATAATTATGATTGGATACTGTTAGAAATGTATGACCAGACAGTGCGAAAAAGTTCTGGAGGAGAGATGTTGAACTACCTAAGTGCATCCAATTTATTGAATAAAAATTACATCGAAGGGCGTATAGGCTTGCTTGACAGATCTTTATCTAACGGCACGAAAGGCAGTGAGAACCACAGGAAACCGCGTATTGAGAGGGCGCTTACAAAACATAGCATTGAACATGCCGTTTCGCGATTCGTAGATATCTTCAGGTACTTACTTCTTGGGAAATCTGGGTTTAACTACTACACTACCGGGCGTTTCAGGGCTGGTGGGGAGATTCATCAGTGGATGTACGATCGCTTCAGCTTATCTAGGCTTTTAATGGAAACGGGATTTGTTGAGGTAAAGACGTTCTCAGCCTTAACAAGTGGTATAGCTAGTTGGGCAGATTATGGTTTGGATGACCCGAATGAGTCAGCTTCATTGTTTATTGAAGGCCGTAAACCATGAATATTCTCCACCTCAGCACATACGATTCCGGAGGAGCTGCGATTGCGATGTTTCGCCTGCATTCCGGGTTCATTCAAGCGGGATTTAATTCTCGCGTGGTAGTTTTAAAGAAATCAACGAATCACGGGCACGTCACGGACTTAAAAATTCCGATCGTGCTGAAGATTTTTTACCGCGTACGCTATGAATTGATTCGTAGGTTTTTAAAACATAGAACTGACCCTGTTTATTGTTTTTTCAATGGTGGTGAGGAGCTATGTGTTTCGAGCAAGCATGTATTGAGATCACTGCCTTTCAAACCAGACATCATCATCCTACACTGGGTAACTGGATTTATTACATCATTTACCATAAGAGAGTTGTATGAAGAGCTTAAAGTCCCTATTCTATGGCGTTTCAATGACCTCAGTGCGTTTACTGGGGGGTGTCATTACCCGAACGGTTGTGTTCGTTATGAACAGGATTGCGGGTTTTGCCCAGCACTCGGGTCAAGGTCATTTATGGACTTATCACAACGGAATTTGGCGAAAAGAAAGTCTATTTTAGGTTCAATTCCATTGTTATTCATTTCGAGCACTTCAGAAATCGACAATCAAGTGAGGAAAAGTGCTGTTGGTAGGTTATGTTCAATTGAGAAGATATTGATAAGTGGAGATGGGAGTACCTTTAAGCCAGCACAGAATCGGAGGCGACTTCGTGCCGAAATGTCATTGCCTGATAATCGATTCATTGTTCTTTTCGGAGCCCAAGATATCCTAGATCCTAGAAAGGGATATTCCCGGTTAAAATCTTGTTTGGAAAACATGCGGTCTCAACTATCTGAAGAAGAGGCGTCAAGAATCTTGTTGATTTACGCAACAAAATCTCAAGGAATCCCTGACGCTTCGCTTCCTTTTGAAACAACTCGTCTGGCATTTGCTGCGAGTAATGAAGATCTTGTTCGTCTTTATCAGTGTGCGGATGTTTTTGTATCTCCAAGTGTTCAGGATGCCGGTCCGATGATGGTGTTGGAGGCACTTTTGTGCGGGGTGCCCGTCATATCATATGACATCGGTTTAGCGAACGACGTGATTCGCAATGGCGTCAATGGCTTTAGTTATCCGACTACAGGACCAGGAGATCTGGATGAGGGAATCTTACGAATGTTGCGATTACCAGATCATAGTTTTCATGAATTTGCAACCAATGCGCGTGAATTAGCGTTGACCGAATTCGACGTAAGTCGGGAAACTGCTCAGTATTCATACCTTTTTAAGACGATCAAAAATGATTCTGAATCGAGAAAAGTTTGTTTCTGAAATTCACAACCAGGGTTATTCTGTTGTGGAAGGGGTGTTAAGTCCGGATTTCGTTCTTCGAGCTAAATCTGAACTAGGGCGTGCGATAGAGCTGGAGGCTGGTTACCATGGTAGCACAGACTACAGCGATTATGGAATGGTTTTACTTTGTGCGCTGTATGGAGGTGCCTTTTTAGATTTATTTGACAATAGTGCATTGAGGACTTGTTTTAATGATATTTTAGGAGACGGTTGCATCGCTTACGCATATACATCATCATCAATGCCTCCAAATAAGTCAAATTTTTCACGTAGAATCCATGTCGATTGCCCTAGATTGATACCGGGATATATTACAAACATGGGAGCCACAATACTCCTCGATGATTTCACAGCGGAAAATGGCGCCACATGGTTCCTGCCATATTCACAGCATCGCGCGGATGCGCCTTCCCAATCTGAATTCGAGGCGGGTGCAAAACGGCTTATTGCGAAGGCCGGTTCGGTTTGGTTTTTTAATGCGCGGTTATGGCATGCGGGAGGTGAAAACCAAACGGCTGAATGGCGTCATGCGCTAACCTTGAATATGATTCGACCTTACATGAAGCAACGAATCGATATCCCTCGAGCCATGTCCCACATGAATCTATCGGGAGTTTCTGACGCGTGTTTGCAGAAATTGGGCTTTCACGCCCAAGTCCCAGCTTCATACGAAGAATATTATCTTCCAGCAGAGGAACGTAAATACAAACAAAAAGCTGAGTAATGAACTCTGAATATCAAAAAGTCGTAAATGCGAACATTGCATTGCACTCAAAACTGAGCGCAGACTACACAACGTGTGAACCGCATTTTCGCCCTGAAAATGTTATGAAGGTAGAACGCATACTGCGTTCTTTGGTTAGTTCTGATGGGAGCAGTCGATTGTTGGATTTGGGCTGTGGTACTGGATTTATAATTCATATAGCGAAAAAATTTGTACGTGAAATTCATGGAGTGGATGTAACTCAGGAAATGCTGGACCGGGTGGATGTGTCAGGTGACGCGACGATCCGTCTGCATAATTGTGATACCGGCGTTTATCCTGCGGAAAATGAGTATTTTGACCTCGTTACTGCGTATTCGTTTTTACATCATCTCTATGACATAGAACCGACTGTCAACACAGCATTTCGATCGTTGCGGTCTGGAGGTAAATTCTATGCAGACTTAGACCCGAATTTTTATTTCTGGCAGGGAGTTCATACGCTAGCAAGGGACGGGCAGTACGATGCTGTCGTCAAACGTGAAGTAGAAATGGTTGCATACAAGGATGAGGATATCCAAAAGAATTTTGGCGTTGAAAAGGACATCTTTAATCACGCGGAGTTTGGAAAGAACATCAAAGGTGGTTTTCGAGAAGAGGAGATAACCTGCATCTTAATGGATGCCGGTTTCTCGAAGGTCGATTTTTTCTACCATTGGTTCCTTGGTCAAGGCGCATTAATTAACGACGAGAGTGAACCTGAGAACCTGCGCACCACCAAGGCGGACACAATTAACGAATGGCTTGTACGGACTTTACCGTTGGGAAGGAACTTGTTTAAGTACGTCGGCTTCGTTGCAACGAAGTAGTATTTTGTTGAGTCACTGACTAAATGGGAAATGACAAAGGCAATAATAGGATTTGGTTCGCTTGGTCGGCAGATAAGGGAGTTTGTCACAGGCGAGGACAGGGAAGATGTGGTTGTTTTCGATGATTTTGCCATTTCTGAAGTCGGACTAAGAGTTCATCCTTTTGCGGATTTTATGGCCCATGAGTGGCATGGATTGGAATTTTATATCGGGCTCGGGTACAATCATCTTAAATTGAGAGAACAGGTTCTTTATGGGTTGAAGCCCTCCTCTTTTCCTGTAGTAATCCATCCGAAAGGATCAATTGCTCGTTCAGCAAGCATAGGAAATGGAAGTGTTATTTACCCCGGAGTTGTTATTGATAATTTTGTTCGAGTGGGTAATGCGGTTTTGCTGAATAATGGTGTCTTGGTTTCGCACGATTGCGTGATTGAAGATGCCTGCTTTGTTGCTCCGGGCGTCGTGATTTGTGGCAATGTTCAAATTGGGAAACGATGCTTTGTCGGTGCAGGAGCTGTTTTGTGCAATGGGATAACTATTGGTGATGATGTGATCATTGGAGCTGGAACCTTGGTTGCGACCAACTTACCTTCAGGAGTTAAGGTTGTGGGTAACCCAATGAGATTAGCTCCTAATTTGGTATTACGATGACTGTGTCTATACTACAATCTAATTATATCCCATGGAAGGGTTATTTTGATTTAATGAGGAGGTCGGATGTGTTTGTTGTTTATGACCACGTGCAATACACTAGGAATGATTGGCGAAATCGGAATGTCATTAAGTCAGTACATGGCAAAATGTGGTTGACCATTCCTGTTCGTGTACAAGGATTGAATCAAACAATTGAGCAAACAACAGTTTCTAACCAGTTATGGAGAAGAAAGCACTGGATGTCCTTAGTATCGACCTATGGTCGGACGCCAGGATTTCGATTGTATCGTGACGTGATAGAGGGTTTGTACCTTGATTCAAAAGAGGAAAATCTATCGCGAATCAATATTAAATTCATAAATACCATTTGCCAAATATTAGAAATAAATACGAGAGTAGTTCTTTCTTCTGAAATAGAGTTTGAGCGCGGTCAAACTGAAGCTCTCGTCGATATCTGTAAACAATTTAGCGCGCGGGGTTATCTTTCTGGGCCAGCCGCTAAGGCCTACCTCAACATGGAATTATTTTCGGAAAACAACATTCATGTAGATTGGATGGAATACAAAGGTTACCGAGAGTATCCGCAGCCTTTCGGTCAGTTCATTCACAATGTAAGCATCCTTGACCTTATCTTCTGCACTGGTAATGACGCCAAAAGTTTTTTACTGCCTCTAGATGAATAAGTCGATCCCTTTCAATAAACCATACCTGGCTGGGCGCGAATTAGAGTACATACAAGACGCTGTTGAGAGTGGTAAAATTTCCGGTGATGGCGAGTACACGAAACAATGCCAATCTTTCTTTGAAACGAAGTATCGCTTTCGTAAAACTCTCCTTACTACCTCCTGTACTGATGCGCTTGAAATGTGCGCGATTTTAATGAATATTCAAGCGGGGGATGAGGTCATTTTGCCTTCGTATACGTTTGTATCAACGGCGAATGCGTTTGCGCTTCGAAACGCTAAGCTTGTTTTCGTTGACAGTATGGAGGGGCATCCGAACATGGATGTGAGTGCGATTGAACCTTTGATCACGGAACGCACACGTGCCATTGTTGCAGTGCATTACGCTGGCCATGCATGTGACATGGATTCAATTATGCAAATCGCAGATCGTTACGGATTATATGTAGTAGAAGACGCAGCCCAAGCAATTGACGCTTACTACAAGGGTGTTCCATTGGGTTCAATCGGGCATTTAGCGGCGTTTTCTTTTCATGAAACAAAGAATATTATTGCTGGTGAAGGTGGGATGTTGGTCATCAATGATGCGAGGTTTCACAGTCGAGCTGAAATCATTCGGGAGAAAGGAACGAATAGGTCGCAGTTTTTTCGAGGAGAGGTAGATAAGTATGGTTGGGTGGATATAGGATCGTCCTTTCTGCCATCCGACATAATTGCTGCCTACTTGTATGCCCAACTGGAATGTCTTGACCGCATCCAAGAGCGTCGTGTACTGCTTTGGAACACGTATCATGAGGCGTTCGAACAGCTTCACTTTTCTGGATGTTTGAAGCGGCCAGAAGTGCCGAGTTTCAGTACAAACAATGCACATGCTTATTACCTCATTTGTCGCTCGTTGGAAGAGAGAACTGCGTTGATAGGTTACTTAAAGGATGCCGGTATAGGAGCAGTTTTTCATTACCTGAGTCTACACCGGAGCGAATTCTACCAGGCTAAGCATGATGGTAGGGTGCTACTTAACTCCGATATATACACCGATTGCCTCGTTCGATTGCCTATGTATTATGAGCTCAGTCTTGACGAGGTGGGTTCAATCGCAGATGCCGTTCGAACCTTTTTTGAAACATATCGTTAAAGCACAGGGTGCGCATCTTGCATGTCTCTGAATGAGTGCTATGCACAATGCCAGAGTCCTGCGCCTTCGAACGGTTGTTTTTAATTATGCGCTAAATATGATGCGATTACTGAGTAAGCTGAAAAAGGCGGTTTGGCCTTTGGAAGGTAAGCGTTTGTTAGAGGAGCGTTTGAGCCAGAAAAAGAGTTTAGGGTATTTCCATGAGGATGAGGCCTTTGAGGCAATTCAATTGGTTAAGCGCAACACCATGCTGCCTTACGAAGAGCTTATTTCGTTGTACGAGCAAGTGGTTTATTGTGAAAAGAATAACATTTTAGGAGCCTTCGTTGAGTGTGGAGTGTGGAAGGGAGGAGCAGCTGGTTTGATGGCTTCAGCATCATTGCGACATGGTAATGGGTTAAGGTCGATGTATTTGTTTGATGCTTTCGATGACATTTGTGAGCCGAACAGCGTGCATGATGATCAAGAGCTCATCACGGAGGTTAGGAAAATAGTCAAATCCAAGGTTCTCAATTTTGAAGGAAGACTGAACCCGCTGAATGGCATTTACAAGAAATGGGGTGGACATGGAACTCTGGAGGAATGTCAGTACTTGTTCAGCGAGATTATCGGTTACCCAAGTGCGCGTGTTCACTATGTCAAAGGCTGGTTCCAGGAGACGGTTGCGCGTGAAGCGACTCATATTCCTGAGATCGCAATCTTAAGACTGGACGGTGATTGGTATGAGTCTACGCGAGTCTGCTTAGAGGCGTTCTATCCTTTGCTTTCGAAAGGTGGGATTTGTATTATCGATGACTATGGTTACAATAGCGGATGTAAAAAAGCAGTTGATGAGTATTTAAGGTCAATTAATAGTCATCCCCTAATGGCGAGGGTCGGTTATTTGCGGTATTGGATAAAGGTTTAATCCACCTTTTCAGGAGAGTATTGCCGTCACAGAACTGCTTCGTCGAGGAGCTGAGAGAATCTTCTCGTTTCCAGGGCTATGAGGTCGCATGAGAAAAATGGGACGTCGAACTCCTGACGATGACGCCCATTCTTACGCCAATCCATTTGAAGATGTGTTCTTAGTAAAATCGAAGCTTTGGGGCAATTTCTTTGACGAATCTGTTTTGCCCAGGCGCCTTTACTAGTACGGGACAGTTATGTGATTTTTTGCTGGAGAAAACCCAAAATAGCGTCCTTTCGATATACGATGATGGGCAGCGTTTGTTGTGGGTTGCCTTGGATTGCGTAGCCTACGCCGAGGATTATCGCTGCAAGGAGTTTGAAGCAGTATTCGCAGAATTTCACCACAGGACTGGGTGTGCCGTTGTTGTGGATCCGCAATCTCTCACCTGCCCCGATGCCCTTGGCTACCTTTTCCATGTAGGCTGGAGTGAGTTTATTCACTTCCACAACATGATAGACCACAACCTGCGGGTCATAGTATGAAAGTTTTCCGGTAGCAAGGATTCGGGATACAAGGTCCTTCCCTTCAC